>JACROS010000059.1 GCA_016214325.1 Candidatus Omnitrophota bacterium
CAGGAGTGGCAAATTCACCCGGAACACGCAGAAGGTAATCGGTAAAACCGGATTTTATATTACCGGCGGGCTGAGATACATTCTCTTTCTTTAAAGCGTCCTTTATATCAAGAATGGAAAGACCGTATCCCTCAAGCTTATACCTGTCTATCCAGATATTAATCTGCCGCTGTAATCCTCCGATCAACTGAACCGTGCCTACCCCGGAAACCTGTTGCAAAGGATCCACCACTCTCTTATCAATTAAATCATATAACCCGGAATAACTTTCTTCAGCAGTAATCCCTACGAAAAGAACTGGCATATTTGAGGTATTAAATTTAAAAATATAGGGGTTGTCCATTTCATCCGGAATATCAGGAAGATTCTCCTTGGCTAAATCAATACGGTCGCGGATATCATTTGAAGCCTCGTCAAGATTGGTATTCCATTTAAATTTAAGCGAAACGGCTGAAAGCCCTTCTATTGAACGAGAAGTGATCTTCTCAAGACCCGGAGTAGTGGACAATTGGTTCTCTAATGATTCAGTTACCTTCGTTTCTACGTCTTCGGGGCTGGCTCCCGGATAAGTCGCAATGACCGAAATCATCGGGGATTCAATCTCAGGCATCGAATCTATGCCTAGGCGAGTTAAGCTATATAATGCAAGAATAATAATCGCGGAGAAAATCATTAAATTTGTAAACGGCCTTTTTACGCCAAATTCCGGTAGATTCATATTTTTATCCTTCCTTAGAGAGTAACACTTAACCTCTCTCTTATTGCCCTATTGATACCAAAGCACCTTCATATAGTTGCTGCTGCCCCATTACCACAACCATATCCCCTTCTTTCAACCCATCAACCACTTCAAAATATGCGCCTTGTCGTACACCTGTTTTAATAATTTTTTGGTGAGCAGCATTTCCTTCGACAACATACACATACGCCTGCTGCTCTTTTCCGGTAATTGCCTCTTTTGGAATTACAGCGGCGTTTTTGCGTTCTTCCAAGATCAACTGCACCTGAACAAACATCCCTGATTTTAAACGGTGGTCACTGTTAGAAATGATTATTTCTATCGGTGCGGTGCGCGTTTCAAGGTCTAAAACCGGGCTAACCTTTGAAACAACGCCAGTGAATTTTTCATCCGGGTAAGCCCGAAGGCTAATTTCGGCGAGCTGCCCTAGGCTGATTCTAGGTAAATATTCCTCCGGAATATCCAAATCAACCCGCACCTCATCCATATCCACAACCAAAGCCACGGGAGTCTGGACAGTAACGCTTGTGCCTAAGTCCACGTAAACCCGGCCTATTGTTCCGGTAAGCGGGCTCTCTACAGGCGCCTTCTCAAATTTAAAACCTACCTCGTCCCTGTCAATATAAACGATAACATCGCCTTTTTTTACACTACTGCCTTCATCTAAAACTTTTTTAATGATCTTCCCGCTGACTTTAGGATAAACTTTCGCCTCATCCCGAGCTTTAATGTCCCCGGCATAATCAATGGTATCTTTGATAGTCTGAAACTCTACCCGTATTGTTTTAACGGGAATAGCTTCTTTTTCAGCTATGGTTTCCTTTTTAGGCTGGCACCCGGAAAGAATAAAAAAAACGAGAAATATTAAAATCCCGCATATCGAAAAAATTGTTTTTTTAGTCATCTTTACTCCTGAATTTTTATGTCGTTTTTAGCTAACGTTATCCCAACCGATTTGTCCAAGTTTATAAGAGAAATATTGTAATCGATCAAAGCCTGTATGTAGTCAAGTTCGGATTGGGATAATTTATCCTGGTAATCCAGTATATCGTGCGTTGAAACATGCCCTGTTGAGTAACGCTCTTTTTGCGCTTCGTAGTTCTGGGCTTCCTTTTCCTTTGAAAGCTTAGCCACCTCAACCTGGCGATACTGAATTTTTGCAAGCCTTACCTTATCCCTTACATCCAGAATGATATTCTGCTCTAACTGCTTAAAAGTCAATAATGCCTGTGCTTTTTCCAGCTTACTTTGATCATATTTTGCCCTTTCAGCACCGCCCCAAGGCAGGCTGAATTTAACTCCTACGCTCAAATCTTGATAATCAGAGTTAACTTTTCCAAGCGCTGACTGATAATCTTTACCCAGCCCGTTTAAACCAAAGCTACCTACTAAATCCACGGTAGGCAAAAGGGTATTCTTTTCCTTCGTGATTTTAATATCACGGTTCTTTAAGCTAATCAACTCAGCTTTATAATCCGGCCTGTATTCAAAAGCACCCTGCAGGCTTTTAAGCAAATCTACCTCTTGCTGCACAAACTCAGGACTATCTATCAACTCTATTTTGGCATTCCAGACCTCAGGATCGTCTACCAAGCCAGTGACCAGTTTTAAATCGTCTTCTGCCTTCTTAAGAGATGCTTCCGCGGAAAGTACTGTTTTTTCTCTTTCAGCAGCCGCAGCCTCTGTCTCCAACAGGTCAACGGAACTAATCAAACCTTTTGCGTATCTTGCCTTATTTATTTCCAATAAATTATTAGCCCTTTCCAAAGAAAGTTTATCTATCGCATATTTCTCCAGATAAAATATATAGTTATAGTATGCGGTTTTAGCTTTACTGATAATCTCCATAACTGTGTTTGCAAGATTCTCTCCTGATACCATCTGATTATTCTTAGCAATCATAATATCGGCCGTATTTACGGCAACCCCGAAATTCCTAAATAGCGGCTGAGTAATGGTAATCTTTGGTTCGGCTGCATAATAAGGATTATAAATTTGATATTCTGAATCGCTCTTATATCTTTCATTCAGGAATTCAACATTATACTTAGTACCTGTAGTTAATTTCCCTGATACCCCGACATTAAAGTTTGTATCTTGAGAATTAAATTTTTCTGCCCCTTCCAAAAGGCTTGATGCTATTTCCGTGTTGTCATGCACATTGAATTCCGACGTTAAGGTCGGCTCAAAGGCTGCCTTGGCTATTTTTACATCATCTTCTTTTAGTTTCGGCTCAATCTTTTTTATTAGGATGTCTTTGTTATTCTTTAAAGAATAGAGAATACAATCAACCAAGCCAATCTTTAAGATCCTGTCCTGAACACCACTGGCAATAAAGAGTGTTTTTTCTATTTCTGTCTGCCTTAACTCATCACTAGCCTTATTTGCGGCATAAGAGATATTAGTAAAAATTAATAGATTTATTAAAAATAGCAATAGGATATACCTATTAGATAGGACGCGTTGTGCACTATTCATGTTTTTACATTATCTTATTAATTAACTTCTAAATAACGATACGTTTCCTTTTATCTTACCTAGAAACTGCTTTTTTCAAATTAGCTACATGTTCTTCAAAGAATTTCAAGAATTTACTGAACTCTTCTTCCGGGATAATACTGAGCATCTTTTCTTGATGAGGCGGGCCAGAAATAACGATCAGATTATCTCCCGGGTTAATACCTATTGCTTTTCTTGCTTCTGCCGGAATAACAATCTGCCCCTTCGTTCCTACTGGAACTTTCCCGTAAAACTTTGGGAATTTACCCATTTTCCTGCTCCTTTCTAAATTAGTTTCTCACAAAACTTCCCTAGTATGACTAGTATGAAATGTATTACTTTCTATGCAAAGCATACCATAAACCATGTTTATTGTCAATATTTTATCATTGACGTGTAACTAAATAGTCAAGATGTCCGCTTTTCTTAACAAGTGATGTGTCCGCTTTTGGTTAAAATTAGTAGCAGCCTTTTTTCTTTTGGCTGCCTTTTCTTTTTGTGAATACTGTGGATATGTGGATAACCCCTTGGGCAG
>JACROS010000060.1 GCA_016214325.1 Candidatus Omnitrophota bacterium
ACGTGTGAGAGTAGGGATAGTAATAGCATCTGTTCCAAAGAGTTCTTCTGCTTTCTTATAGAGCTTGTTCCAGTAAACTTTTCCTTCTGGAGTAGCTGGATTAGTGTAGCTGGCTGTGTCTTTCTTAAGCTCTACATCAGCTTCCAGGAGTATTCTACCTATGTCTGTTTTAGATAGTAGGCTATCTATGATGTTATCTGGACTATCTGGCCTTAGGTTAACCCAGAAGGAATCATTAGGTAGAGTAAGGCCTATATAGAAGTACTGCATGAGGTCTTGAGTAGCTTGGGTTATTGGGTTGCTTGGGTTGATGCCTGGATTCCCGCTTTCGCGGGAATGACTAGTATTAGCTTCTTGTTGAGCGTTTCCTTTATCTAAGAGTAGCTTAAAGCTGTTATCTTTAGGGAGGTATTCTAGGTATCTTAGATGTATAGGACGAAATACAGTGTTAGTGCTAGATGAGGCTAGACTAGTAGAGATACCTGAGGATAGCTTACTAAATGAGCTGGATAGGTCTATTACACCATCTGCTGCAAAGGCAGATTGCTCTAGAATAAGTAAAAAGCAGAGCAAAAAAGATAGTAATCTAATTATTTTCCGAGACATAGTGGTTACTGATTTGTAGTATTTTTACTCTAAAACTTACCAGCCGAAAATGTACTTAAAGTATAATATGTAGAAAGGGCAAAACAAGGGCAAAACAGGGCTAAAAAGAAAGGGGTTTCTTAAGGAATTTAAATCACCACTACGAACTCACCCTTAGGTGGATTAACGCGGAATCTCTCTATAATCTGACTTGGATTAGCGCGGATAATTTCTTCAAATTTTTTGGTTAGCTCACGACAACAAGCTATTTCTTTCTCTCCAAACACTTCCTGGACATCAGCCAAAGCAGATAAAATCCTATGGCAAGACTCATAAAAAATTATTGTCTTTTTTGTTTCTAGCAATTTCTTGAGTTGATTTTTACGCGCACCACTTCTTGGCACTAAAAATCCGGCAAAAATAAATTCATGCGCAGGCTTTCCAGACAAAACCAAAGCATTTACAAAAGCTGCAGCACCTGGGATTGCCGTAATTTCAATATTATTTTTTATGGCTAAATTAATGAGATTATAACCCGGGTCCAATATCCCGGGGGTTCCTGCATCGGAAACCAAGGCAATATTTTTACCTTCTTTTAAAAGCCCAAGCAAATATTCTCCCTTGCTAAATCTGTTATGTTGAAAAAAACTTGTGGTCGGTGTTTTAATTCCGTAATGATCCAGCAAAATTTTTGTATGACGGGTATCTTCGCAGGCAATTAAATCTACACTATTTAAAACTTCAACTGCCCGATATGTAATGTCTTTTAAATTCCCAATTGGGGTTGCGACTATATAAAGCATTATTCCACAGTAACTGATTTGGCGAGATTGCGCGGCTGGTCCACATCACACCCGCGCTTAACTGCAATATGATATGCCAAAAGCTGTAACGGCAGCACCACTGCTAACGCAGAGAAAAACTCATCCACTTTGGGGATATAAATTACTTCCCGGGTAAGCTCTTTTATTTCGCTATCACCAGTCGTGGCTATGGCAATTATTTTTCCTTTGCGCGAGCGAATCTCCTGAATATTAGAAGTCATCTTATCGTATACGCGGGATTCCGGGCTAATACACACTACTGCCCTATATTCATCAATTAAAGCAATCGGGCCATGTTTCATTTCACCTGCAGCATAACCTTCTGCCGGAATATAAGAAATCTCTTTGAGTTTTAGAGCGCCTTCTATTGCCGAAGGAAAATTTATATTTCTACCTAAGTAAAGAAATGACCCAAAGTGAGAATGTCGATGTGCAATGCGCTCAATCGCTTCTTGATTTCCTAAAATTTCTTTCATCTGCCCGGGGATTTTTTTAAGGCCCGCTATTAGCTGACCTATCTTTTCTTCTGAAACAACCCCGCGAATCTTTGCCAAATAAAAAGAAAGTAAATATAAAATTGTTAGTTGTGCAGTATAGGCTTTAGTGGAAGCTACCCCAATTTCTGGCCCAGCATGCGTGTAAATCACTCCCTCTGCTTCACGCGTAAGCGTTGAACCCAAAACATTACAGATAGCCAAAACACTTGCCCCGCGTTTTTTTGCCTCACGTATTCCTGCCAAAGTATCTGCAGTTTCTCCAGACTGGCTTATTGCCACAACCAAAGTATCTTCGTCAATTAACAAACTGCGATAACGAAATTCACTAGAGACATCAACATTTACAGGAATCGCACACAAAGATTCAATAATATATTTCCCGACCAAGCCGGCATGATACGCCGTACCACAGGCAACAATTGAAATATTTTTTATTTTTTTAAGCTTCTCATCAGAAATCTTCTGCTCATCAAAAATAATACTGCGTTTATTTTTTTCTATGCGCATTTCAAGCAAGTTATCAATAATTCCCGGCTGTTCGTTTATTTCCTTAAGCATGAAATGATGGTACCCTTGCTTCTGTGCCTGAGTAATATCCCATGTAACGCGAGTCGGCTTACGCGAAACTACTGCTCCAGAAAAATCCGTAATCTTATAACTGTCTTTAGTTAACACGATTATTTCCGACTCTTCTAAGAAAATCACTTCTCTTGTTGAATCCAAAATCGCCGGAACATCAGAGGCAAGAAAATTTTCTTCTTTCCCAATACCAGCAATCAACGGGCTGCCAAGGCGCGCACCAATTAATTTATCAGGCTCTTTTTTAGAAATTACCCCGATGGCAAAAGAACCAACCAGCATTTTAGTTGTTTTTCGAACAGACTCTTCTAAAGAAAATTTCTTGTGAAACTTTTCTATTAAATGCACTATCACCTCTGTGTCAGTTTGACTGCGAAAGATGTGGCCTTCTTTAATCAATTCCGTTTTTAGAGATTCGTAATTTTCAATAATGCCATTATGCACAAGAGCAATCTCTTGTTCACAATCAAAATGCGGGTGAGAATTAACTTGATTAGGCGCCCCATGCGTGGCCCACCTAGTATGAGCTATGCCAAGAGAGCCATTAAGAGACTTTTTATGCAGAACTTTTTCTAATGCGCTGATTTTACCGGGAGTTTTTTTAAGAGAAATGGAATTTTTGCCAGAAAGTAACAGTGCTATGCCGGCGGAATCGTATCCGCGATATTCCAGGCGCTTTAAACCATTGAGCAATATTTCTTGTGCCTGCCTGTCCCCAATGTAACCAATTATGCCACACATAAATTAAAATGTCCCCACGGGGATTTTCCCGACGCTCGCCTAAGGCTCGGTCGGGATGCCGACCGAACGTAAGTGAGCGTCGGCAGAACCACGGTCGAGAGCTTGCCCCAAAAATAAGTGTCCCCACGGGGATTTGAACCCCGGTCGAGAGCTTGAAAAGCTCTTGTCCTGACCAGGCTAGACGATGGGGACGTCATTCACTACAGCTTTATTTTTACTTATCAGTAAACTAGCAATACTTATTGGTGTGTCTAATACTTCTCTTAGAATCTATTCTACTTCTTCAGCTATGACAGATGCAACACAGGCAACATGATCCTTATCTGCTATTTTAATCAACCTCACACCTTGAGCAGAGCGGCCAGTAGTACGAATATCTTTTATTGCACAACGCAAGAACATGCCATTTTGAGTAATAACCATCAACTCATCTTCATCTTTAACGGTCTTTACGCTTACTGCCTCGCCATTTTTATCTGTAACGCTAATATTAATAATACCTTTACCGCCGCGGCTGGTCAAGCGATACTCCTCCACTGGTGTACGCTTGGCAAACCCAAGCTCAGTTACAGTAAGAATAGTAGAATCTTTTTGTGCCAGCACCATTGCAATAACCACATCTTTTTTAGCCAGAGATATTGCCCGCACTCCTCCAGCAGTCCTGCCCATATCGCGTACTTTATCTTCAGGGAATCTAATCGCCTTGCCCTGGTGGGTAGCAATAATCAATTCCTGTTTGCCATCGGTTAGCTCAACCCCGATCAATGCATCTTCTTTATCAAGAGTGATCCCGATAATCCCACCTTTCTGGCCAAGCTTAGTTACCATCACCAAGTATTTATCTGAAGAAAATTCTTTCACAGTAATGGTAGAGCTTACCTGCGAGCCTGCTTCCATTTGCAATAAATTTACAATCGCTTTGCCTTTAGATGCTCTTCCTGCCTGGGGTATTTCATAAACCTTCAGCCAATGCACCTGCCCATTATTAGTAAAAATCAAAAGATAATCTTTGGTTGAGGCAACAAATAAATGTTCTATAAAATCTTCTTCTTTAACTTCTGCACCAGTAGCGCCTTTGCCTCCGCGTTTTTGCTTGCGGTAAGCGCTCACCGGCAGGCGCTTGATATAACCTCCATGGCTGATCGTCACCACCACATCTTCCTCGGCAATCAAATCCTCTACCTCTAATTCTTCGACCTCGCCGACAATATCAGTGCGGCGCTCGTCTCCAAATTTCTTTTTTAAATTTTCCAGCTCTTCTTTAATAATTCCTTCAATCTTTTTTTCTGAGGCAAGGATTGCCCGGCACCATTCAATTTTCTTTAAAAGCTCGGCGTACTCGGCATCAATCTTATCACGCTCAAGAGCAGTTAAACGCTGCAACTGCATTTCCAAAATTGCCTGCGCTTGAATCTCTGAAAGCTTGAATTCTTTCATCAAGCGTTCGCGCGCCTGGTCTGTGCTCTTAGAAGTTTTTATTACTTTGATTATTTCGTCAATAAATTTAAGCGCGATTTTTAAACCTTCTAAAATATGCGCGCGTTTTAAAGCCTTATCTAATTCAAATTGGGTCCGGCGGCGAATTACTACTTTACGATGCGCAATATAACAATCTAGAACTTGGCGCAAATTCAACACCCGAGGGCGATTATCCACAAGCGCCAACATAATTACACCAAATGTATTTTCTAATTGTGTATGTTTAAAAAGCTGGTTTAAAATAATCTGCGCCTCAACATCGCGTTTTAACTCCACCACAATGCGCATACCATCTTTATCAGATTCATCGCGGATATCAGAAATCCCTTCAATCTTTTTATCATCAACCAGGCTGGCGATTGTTTCAATCAGTCCGGATTTCTGCACTTGATATGGAATCTCGGTAATAACAATCAGGTCTTTGCCGTTTTTCTGATGCTCAACTGTAGCTCTGGCTCGTACCGTCAGCTTGCCTCTTCCGGTAGTATAAGCATCTTTAATTCCGGGTTTTCCGCAAATAATACCTCCTGTTGGAAAATCCGGGCCTTTAATATAACGCATCAAATCTTTAATTTCCGCCTGGGGATTATCTAACAAAAATATAATAGCATCAGCCACTTCATTTAAATTATGCGGAGGAATATTAGTGGCCATACCAACTGCAATGCCGCTTGAGCCGTTTACCAAAAGATTCGGCAAAGTTGCAGGAAGAAGCAATGGCTCTTTTAAAGAAGCGTCAAAATTGGGCCCAAAGTTTACTGTTTCTTTATCAATATCGCCAAGCATCTCATCAGCAATAGAGTCAAGGCGCGCTTCAGTATAACGCATTGCTGCTGCAGCATCTCCGTCTACAGAACCAAAGTTTCCTTGCCCATCCACAAGCGGGTAGCGCAAAGAAAAATCCTGCGCCATACGCACTAGCGTATCATACACCGCCACGTCGCCATGAGGATGATATTTACCAAGCACCTCTCCGACGATACGAGCGCATTTCTTGTAGGATTTGCTATGTTCAAGCCCGAGCTCCTGCATAGCAAAAAGAATCCTGCGATGTACTGGCTTTAAACCATCGCGCACATCCGGCAGGGCCCTGCCCACAATTACGCTCATGGCATAATTTAAATAGGAATCTTTTACCTCTTCCTCAATATAAACCGGAATTATTTTTTCATTACGCGCATACATACTATTCAGTTACCTCTCTTAATTTCTGATACAAAACTACCAAAGTCGCCCCTAAAAAAGGCGTCATCACCAACCCCATTAATGATTGATACACCAAACCAACAACAGCTAAAATATTTTCATTCTTAAGAAAAAAGCTAATTGCTACTAACGGAATTGCTAAAATTATTACTACCAACATACTCAAGAAAAATGTGCCCACTACAGGATTAACATGACTTTTAACCAATTCGCGACTGCGCTTAAGCGCTTGTATCGGGCCGGAATTTTCTACCACACAACACACTCCATACAAAGAACAACGAATAAGACAATACAATGCCACAAATACAATTGCAGTGCCTATCACATCCACGCTTAACAATAGCCATTTATTATTCAGCTCCCCAGTCAAAGCTAAGACATGCAGGGGAACCACAGACCGAACCACAAACAAAATCATAAAAGCAAACAAAGCCACAATTATCATTCCGGTTAAATAAGGAACAAAATATCTCCCGGCTTCGGTAATATTTTCCTTAATTGTAGCCGAGAAATTAGCAGTAATTTTATCTATCGCAACGAACAAGCTCACCATGCCCCATGCACCAATACAGGTAGTAATAACAAACACCAAAACCTGGACAACTGCGATATTCGGCAACGCTCCCAATTGCAACAATGAGATCACAAAAAGCGGTGCCAAGAAAAAAGTATACAACCCGCATAAATATTTCCAGTTATCTTTCAAAATTCCTAATGCTGCTTGCACTATTTTTACTGGGTTAATGTTTGTATCTTTTACGCTCGGCGCAATATTTTCCATTTTCTCCTCCGCTTAAATATCCAGATTTTTTACCTGGTGGGCGTAATTTTCTATAAATTCCCGGCGCGGCTCTACCTGGTCTCCCATTAACACTGTAAACATTTTATCCACTGCCACAGCGTCTTCAAGAGTAACTTTCAAAATCGTACGCTTCTCCGGGTCCATAGTCGTGTCCCATAGTTGTTGCGGATTCATTTCTCCCAAACCCTTATATCTTTGAATATGCATACCCTTAGTTGCGGCTTCCTTAATATATTTCAAAACTTCTTTAAGGCCATAAAGGTCTTTTTCTTCTTTTTCTCCTGTAACACGATACACAGGTTTAATCTTTTTTTCTTCATCTTGCTTGGCAACACCATCTTTTTTAGGCACAACCTCAGCAGCATAAGTAGATATATCGATATCAAGCTTCTCAATCTTGGTTACAATTTCCTCCACTTCTTGAGTTTCAAAAAGCTCCAAAGCATCTAATTCTGTCTCTTTGCCTTCTTTTTCATTCAACTCGGCTAATTCTTTGTCAGAATAGAGAAATTGGTATTTCCCCTCCACTTTTACCCAATAAACTGGCAACTTCTTGGTCTTTTGATGCCTAGAATCAAGGTATTGCGCAAAACTTACTCCCTTTTTCTCAATAATGCGGCTTATTTTATCCAACTCTACCAGCAATTCCAGAAGCTCCTTAAACTTATTATCAGTAAATTCCATCTTATCCTTGACCCGCACCAGCTTTTGGCCTTCCCGGCCTAAATCCAACAAAAGCTCATCCATTTGATGCTCAGTTTGCATATACTCTTCGCGTTGCCCGCGTTTAATCTTATAAAGCGGAGGCTGAGCAATATAAACATGTCCCTCTTCCACTAACTTTGGCAGTTGGCGGTAAAGTAAAGTCAAAAGCAATGTACGAATATGCGAACCATCCACATCCGCATCTGCCATGAGAATTAATTTATGATAACGCAATTTTGATAAATCAAACTCCTCTCCAACGCCAGTGCCTAATGCAGTAATAATGGTACGGATCTCTTCGTTTGACAAAATTTTGTCAAGCCTAGCTTTCTCGACATTCAAAATCTTTCCCTTGATAGGCAGAATTGCCTGAAATCTTCTGTCTCTGCCTTGTTTTGCCGAGCCGCCTGCAGAGTCGCCCTCTACAACATAAAGCTCGCACAATGCCGCATCGCGCTCTGAGCAATCCGCCAGTTTTCCAGGCAAGCCTGCGCCTTCTAAAGCCCCTTTTCTACGGGTTAGTTCCCGAGCTTTACGTGCAGCTTCACGAGCACGGCAAGCAAGAATAACTTTATCAATTATTTTATTTGCAACCGAAGGATTTTCTTCAAAATAAGACGACAAAGCCTCAAGGCTAGATGAGGCAACCAATCCTTCAACTTCTGAATTGCCCAATTTAGTTTTTGTCTGGCCCTCAAACTGCGGATTTGGAACTTTAACACTAATTACAGCAGTCAAACCTTCGCGCGTATCATCTCCGCTAATAGAAACTTCATCTTTCAATAAATTTTTTGATTTTGCATACTGGTTAATTGCGCGCGTTAAAGCCGAGCGAAAACCTGATAAATGCGTCCCGCCTTCCACAGTATTGATATTATTTGCAAAAGAAAAAATAGTTTCAGCATAGGCGTCATTATACTGAACCGCGCCTTCAATAATCACATCATCCTGTTCTTTTTGAAAATAAATAACTTTGTTATGCAGAGGATTTTTATTTTTGTTTAAATAATCTACAAAAGACACAATCCCGCCGGCAAATTCAAATACCGCTTCTTTTTCTGTGCGGTCATCGGTTAATTTTATTTTCAGGCCTTTATTCAAAAAGGCAAGTTCTCTTAATCTCTGAGAAAGGATATCCCAAGAATATTCAACTTTGTTAAAAATGGTCTTGTCAGCTTTAAAAGTAATCTTCGTACCCGTGTGGGTGCTTTTGCCGATTACTGTTAATTTAGAAACTGTTTTACCTCTCTCGTAGCGTTGGTGATAAACTTTGCCGTCACGCTTAATCTCTGCCTCCAACCAATCTGACAAGGCATTCACGCAACTCACACCTACTCCGTGCAAACCTCCTGACACCTTATACGCGCGATGGTCAAACTTTCCACCGGCATGCAAAGTAGTCAGTGCGACTTCCAGTGCAGGTTTTTTTTCAGTTTTGTGGATATCAACAGGAATACCGCGGCCATTATCAATAACACTTATACTGTTATCCTGATGAATCTCGACTTCAATAGTATCACAATAACCCGCCAAACTTTCATCAACACTATTATCTACAACTTCATAAACCAAATGGTGCAGCCCGCGCACACCAGTATCCCCAATATACATTGCTGGGCGGCGGCGCACTGCCTCTACCCCCTCTAAAACCTGGATCGTAGTTGCATCATAAGGTTTGTCAGATTTTGGTTTTTGTTCTTCAGTATCTGTTTTTTTCACTTCACATCTCCGATACGCAATCTTAAATCTTTAATTTTTTTATCTTCTTCTTGAAGCTGTTTTAAAATCTGTTCTTTTTTTAAATTAAAATTATAAAGCCAACTTGAAGAATCCACAAAAAGATTTAACGCTCCGCCTTTGAAATAATTTATCTTTATATGCTCCAACTCGCTCTTTGTCAAGACCTTTTTTAATAACCCCCACAAAGAACCGTCTGGCACAGCTATTTGGCGCTGAGTTAAAGCCTGCATAAACCTTGCTACAGAATCTTTAATCGCTTCCATTAATTTAGGCGCATTGGAAGTACAACATACACATACCCATTCACCCGTATAACCCCGGGTTTGTCGCTGTCAGACAACTCAAATTCAATTTTTTCTGTAGGCACATTTTTCAAAACATCTATTAAATACCCCGGGTTAAACCCAATAACCATTTCTTTTCCAGAATACTCCACAACTAATTCTTCCCGAGACTCCCCCACATCCGGAGTAGATTTAGACACTACTAGTTTATTCTTAAACAATTCCAATTTTACTGCCTGATAATCTGGAGTAGACAGCAACGCTCCTCTTTTAACTGTTAATAAAAATTTATCCCTATCCACTTTCATCTTATTTTCCGTCGCTGCTGGAATTACTTGGCGATAATCAGGAAATTCTCCCTCAATTAAACGAGAAATTATAAAGGACAATAATATAAATTTCCTTTTCCATGCTTTGATTAATTTTTCGTTCCACCACTGCTAGCCGCTTTCCATCAGTGGCAACTAAAGTTACAGTATTTTTATGAATTCTAAACAAAATACCATTTAAAATATATCTTGTTTCATCAACAGAAACCGCAAAAGAGGTTAATTGCAGCATTTCTTTTAAGGCTGACTGCCCAATCTTAACCACTTCCTTGTCTTTAAAATCAGGTAGTTTTGGAAACTCTTCTTGGGCAAGGCCCATAATTTTAAACTGGCAAGAATTTGTTTCAATATTAATTAAATTATTTTTTTTAGTGTTTATATTAACATCTTCTCCTGGAAGCTCACGAACAATATCATTAAATCTTTTAGCAGGAACTGTAATTGCTCCCACATCAGCAGTTTCCACAGGTATTACACAACTTATACCTATGTCCAAATCGGTTGCTGTTAAACGCAATTCTTTTTGATGAGCTTCAATTAAAATATTGCTTAATATAGGTAAAGCAGATTTTGAAGATATGATAGTTTGTACGGTTTGTATCCCATTTAATAATACTCCTTTTTCCACAGTTATTTTCATCCCTTACTCCTTTTATAATTAATTAAGAAATACAAATCATCATAGTATTAAAGGGGTTTTGTTTCTGTTGAAAACTTTCTAACTCTATAGTTTTTAAGGCTTACCTTGTGTATAAATGTCTAATAACTTATGAATTTATTGTTTAATTACTTGTAAAACTCTTTCTACCTTATCTTTTAGGTTTGGGAGATTGTTTACTCCCTCTTTAATTTTGTTAAAAGAGTGTAAAACCGTAGTGTGGTCTTTGCCCCCAAAATAATCTCCAATTTCAGGGAAAGACAAATCTGTTAACTCTCTGCTTAAATACATAGCAATTTGCCGGGGTAAAACAATATTCTTATTCCTTTTTTTAGTTTTTATGTCTTGTAAAGATAAGCCAAATTCTTCAGCTACACAATGAGCAATAAAATCCATTGTAATTAATTTTTTTGGTTCTTTTAATAAATCTTTTAAAACCTCTTTAGTTAATTCTAGTGTTATCGGTTCCTCTTCTAGTAATGAATAAGCAATAGTGCGAATAAGAGCCCCCTCTAATTCACGAATATTTGTTTTAATAAGTTGTGCAATAAAAAATACAACATCATCTGGGACGCTAACAGGTTCTCTCTCAATTTTCTTTTTTAAAATTGCCACTCTTGTTTCTAAATCCGGTGGTTGTATGTTGGTAGTTAACCCCCAGCTAAAACGGGAAACCAGCCGGTCTTGCAATTTATCTATTTCTTTTGGAGGCCTGTCTGAACAAAAAATAATTTGTTTATGCGCGTCGTGCAACGCATTAAAAGTATGAAAAAATTCCTCTTGGGTTGATTCTTTCCCGGCAATGAAATGAATATCGTCAATTACCAGCACATCAACATTGCGGTATTTTAAACGAAAGTTTGCAGTAGAGCGATGTTGGATAGCGTCTATAAGCTCATTTGTAAAACGTTCCGAAGAAATATAACAGATTTTACTACTATCTTTTGCTTTTTGTTTTATGTGGTGGCAAATCGCTTGGATTAAATGGGTTTTTCCTAAACCAACCCCTCCGTAAATAAACAAAGGGTTATATGTTTTAGCTGGTGATTCAGCCACAGCTAAAGAGTATGCGTGTGCCTGTCTATTAGAAGAGCCAATTACAAAATTATCAAAAGTATAGCGTGAATTTAAGTTGCTATTAATAGCGCCGTCCTGAACTTTTGGGCTAAGGCTGCGAATTACTGTTTCAGTCTCTCCTGTTTTTTGGCTCTCTCCTGCGGTGAAAATAATTGCAGTGTCTGGAGAAATATTGCTCACAGCCTCATTGATAATTGCCTTGTAATTTTTTTCAACCCAGTCTTTAAAGAAAACATCCGGAGCCTCAAGACAAATAGCATTATTATCTTTTGGGCAGGCTTTTAAAGGAGAAATCCATGTGGCAAAAGTAGTTTCTCCGAGCTTTTCTCGGAGATAATCCTGTGCTTTTGGCCAAAAAGTGATCACTGAGTCCATTTTATACACATAATTCACAACTTATCCACATCTTGGATAAATCTGTGGAAAACTAATTTACAAAACAAAGAACCGTATCTTTGTTGGGTGCTAAACTGATGACGCTTTTGCATTATAACAGAGTTAAAAGATTATGCAAGTAAAATAGATAAGTGATAAACATTATACAGGATATTCAATTTGCGTCAATGAAAAATAGAGTCTGTTTATTAATTTTTTGCGAACAAATTCAAATTATCCGCCAAGAACCCGACGAGATTAAGCGCCAAGATGAAAAGTTTTAGAAAAAAAGTAAGACAATGGGTTGACTTAATTTAGGTTTGTGTTATAATTGTCCACCATTATAAAAATCTGTCTAAGAAAGGAAGAACAATGAAGAAACATTTAACTACACCAACCAATATTAAGGGAAAACGTAAGCATGGATTCCGCAAGCGTATGGCTTCCCGCAATGGTAGAGCAGTTTTGGGCCGCCGCCGACAAAAAGGTAGAAAGAAGCTTTGCGTTTAATGGCCCGTCGGGTAGCCGTTATTTTAGTGTTGTTTTATCAAAAATATTTAAGGGCGGCTATACCACGAGCTTGTCGTTTTGAGCCTAGCTGTTCCGAATTTGCCTTAGAAGCATTAACGCGCTACGGATTGTTTAAAGGAGGGCTAAAGGCCTTGCGCAGGATTTTGTCGTGCCATCCATTCTCAGGAAAGTCTGGTTACGATCCTTTAGTTTAATATATGGAAAAGAAATTAATTTTTGCAATAGCTTTGTCAATGCTGGTATTATTGGCTTGGTCAGCCATCGCGCCAAAGCCACAACCTGTTGTAGTCCAAGAAGTTACGAGCAGTAGTTCTACAGCTGCATTAGAAGCGCCTGCGGTAATTAGCCAGGAATTAACTTGCCCGCCTAAAGAAAATTTAGTTTGCCTTGATTTTAATTTTGCGGATTTTGAAGTTAGCTTTATTGAATCTTTGGCCGCAATAAAAAGCGTCAAATATAAGACATTTCAGCAAGCAGAATTCTTGCTTGGTAATGGGTTTATGATAGAAGATAAAAACTTGGTTTTTAAAAAAGAATCGGCAACCAAGGATGCAATTGTTTTTAGTGCAAATGACGGCGCTAAGAAGATTACTAAGAAATTTATTTTCTCTAACTCAAAGTATCGCATTGACTTAGAGATTTCTGTGCGTAACTTAACTAACCAGCTTCAGGATGTTTCACTGCCATTAATTTTAGGCACTTTGAATTACAGCCACACCAATCCACAGGCTCGTTATCAAGACATGACCATTGCTACAAAAGAGAAGACCTGGCACTCGAGTTCTCGCAAAGATCAAGATTTTGCAGATGTAAGATTTTTAAGCTTGAGGGACCGCTATTTTTGTGCAATTGTTGCTCCTGCAGAGGGAAATTACGATGGTCTTATGCGAAAAATTAGCAAGGAAGACATGTCTTTGGGTTTGGTAGCCAAACAAGAGAAACTAGAGGCTGGAAAGGAAAAGACAGCTTTGTTTCGTATCTACTTGGGGCCACAAGACTTAAAGCTAATTAATCAAGCGAATCCAAACTGGTCTGCAGTAATTTATTACGGGACTTTTGATTTTATTGCCCAAATTATATGGCAATTAGTGGACTTTTTGCATAATTTAATGCGTAACTGGGGTTTAGCGATTATTGCTTTAAGCCTTTTGGTGTATTTGTTATTGTATCCTTTGACTTTAAAACAGATGCGTTCTATGAAAGAAATGCAGGCTGTGCAACCTAAGGTTGAAGAACTACGTAAGTTGTATAAAGATAACCCCCAAAAACTTAACAAAGAGATTATGGAGTTATATCGTGCACATAAGGTGAATCCGCTGGGTGGTTGTTTGCCCATGTTGCTGCAAATGCCAATATTCTTTGCTTTGTATCAGGTGCTGATTCGTTCAGTAGCTCTAAAAGGAGCGCATTTCTTATGGATAAAGGATCTGTCAGAACCAGATAGATTGTTTGTTATTCAAGGGCTTTCTCCGTCGTTTCCAGTAATGGGGAACGAGATCAATATTTTACCAATCTTAATGACCATTGGCATGTTTGTACAACAGAAGATTTCTGCAGTTGCTGCTACTAGCGAGGCAGCTGAGCAGCAAAAAATTATGATGATTGTCATGCCGGTTATGTTTGGGTTGATTTTTTATAAAATGCCTTCAGGGTTAGTTTTGTATTGGTTTGTTAATAGCGCCTTGATGTTGTTTTATCAATGGAAAATAAGCCGCGCAAAATGACACCGAAGCATATTGAAATTGAGGGAAGAACAGTTGAAGAGGCAATAAAAAAAGCGCTTAAAGAGCTTAAAATGCCGCGGGAGAGACTAAAGGTAGAAATACTCACCGACGAGCAAAAAGGCCTTTTTGGCATGCCAGGAGCAAAATTGGCAAAAATTCGTGTCAGTATTCTTAGGAATAAAGAAAGCGCTTGACAAATATCCCTGTTTGTTAATAATAAAAATAGTATAAGATAGATAGTTTCGTGTGGAACATTGTGCTTTCTGAGAAAATACTATGGGAAAAATTATTACAGTTTGTAATCAAAAAGGCGGCACAGGGAAAACCACAACTGCAATAAATCTTTCTACATACCTAGCTCTTGCTGGTAAGAAAGTTTTACTTATTGATTTAGATCCTCAGGCTAATGCGACCAGTGGTATTGGAGTAAATAAGCATAATATACAAAAAAGCACTTATCACATATTACTTGAAGAGCTGGAGCCGCAAGAGGTAATTCAAGCTACTGCAATCAGTAATTTATGGATTGCTCCTTCCAATCTGGATCTCACTGGAGCAGAAGTAGAATTAGTAGGTGCTTTGGGCCGGGAAAACAGGCTTAAGCGTGCTTTGGCCAAAGAGAGAGCTAATTTTGATTTTATTATTATAGATTCGCCGCCTTCGTTAGGTTTGCTAACCATTAACGCATTGTGTTGTGCAGATTCTGTGCTTGTGCCGGTGCAGTGCGAGTATTACGCCTTAGAAGGATTGACGCAACTCAATAATACTGTTAAACTTGTGCAAGATAACCTTAATCCGGCGTTAACTATTGAGGGCGTGCTTTTGACTATGGCAGATTATAGGACTAATCTTACCAAAGAAGTAATCCAGGAAGCCCGCAATTTTTTTAAGGAGAAAGTTTTTACTACAGTAATTCCGCGTAACATAAGATTAACCGAAGCCCCGAGTTTTGGAAAGCCAATTGCGTTATATGACAAAGAATCCTTAGGGGCAAAAAAATACGAGGAATTAAGTAAAGAGATTTTAGGAGTTTCATTATCTGCTAATGTATTGCCAGCAAAAGGGGAGGCGTAATGGAAAGAAGATCCTTAGGTAAAGGAATTGGGGCATTGATTCCTGAAATTCAGATTGGACATAAAAGTGGAGCACTTAATGTCCAGACTGGACAAATCAAGCCTAATCCATTTCAACCAAGAGTTGAGTTTGGACAAAAGAACATAGAAGATTTGGCACAATCAATAAAAGAAAAAGGTGTAATCCAGCCTCTCATTGTTAGACAAAAAGGTGATTTCTATGAGTTAATTGCTGGTGAAAGAAGATTGCGTGCTGCGCAGCATCTTGGTTTAACTGAGGTGCCAGTAATTGTAAAAGATGTGAGTGATCAAGATTCTTTAGAGATGGCTTTAATTGAAAATGTCCAAAGACAAGATTTGAATGCCATTGAAGAAGCGAGAGCGTATAAATTTCTGATTGAAAAATATCAGCTAACACAAGAAAAGATTGGTGAGGTTTTGGGTAAGGCCAGAGTTACGGTTACAAATACATTGCGTTTATTAAGCCTTCCGGCAGAAATTCAGGAAGAAATGAAAAATGGGCGGCTGATGTTTGCCCACGGTAGAGCGCTCTTGGAATTAACAGATGAGAATCAGCAGAGAAAGCTTGCACAGGAGGTTATTGCTAAATCATTGTCTGTCAGGGAGTTAGAGAATATAATTAAGCGCCATAGGCCAAGCATTAAGCGAAATCGCATTGCGCCTTTTATTCGCGACCCTTACATTGCTGTGATAGAAGAGCAGTTGCAGCATGCCCTGGCAACAAAAGTGCGCGTTGTTAAAAAGAAGAAGCGCGGCCATATTCAAATTGATTTTTATTCTCAGGAGGATTTAGAACGGATCATCAGTGTTATTAAGGGAGGACAAAAAACATGAATCAGGCAGTGCTCATACTTATTAAGCCAGACGGGTTAAAAAAATCTTTAACCGGCAATATTCTTACTAGGCTTTCTGAAACAAAGCTGGAAATTGTAGCTGCTAAAATGGCGCGAGTTTCGCGGGAATTGGCCATGGAGCATTACAAACAGTTGCAGGACAAGCCGTTTTTTGAAGAATTGGTAAAATATTTGCGTGGAGAGTTGCATGACCGGATGAAAGTTATGGCGCTAGTGTATTGGGGCAAGGATGCAATTAAAAAGTGCCGAGATTTAGCCGGAGCCACTAACCCAGAGGAAGCAGACCCAACTTCTATAAGGGGATCATACGGTAGAATTACCACCACAGGTGTTTATGAGAACGTTATTCACGTCTCAAGTAATGAGTCTGAGGCAGCAAGAGAAATTAAACTTTGGTTTGGGCCTGACGAAATTATTGTAGATATGTATCCGATGAAGGAAATTGTAGAAAAAGATTGCAAGAAAAATGTCTGGGCTTAAGACTTAGAAAGGCATGTTTAAATGTTGAATAGTATGACTGGTTTTGGGGCAAAAGAAATAGAGCTTGAGCAATTTGGTAAAATCAGGGTAGAGCTGCGGAGCATTAATCACAAGTTCTTAGAAGTGGTTCTGCATGCGCCAGAAGGATTTTTGTCTCTGGAAGATAAAATTAAAAGGCAGGTAGAAGGAAAATTGAAGCGGGGGAGAATTACATGCGTGGTTAGTTTGATTGGGAGCCGTGGGGCAAAGGCATTGATCAATAAACCGCTTTTAAAAAATTATATTTCTTTATTAAACGAAATGAAACGCGAATTTCATCTTGAAAGCGAGGTAGATATTAACACCTTGATTCATTTGCCTGGTGTTTTGGGGATGGAAGAGAATAAGGTTATTTATGCTGACGTCTGGCCGCGCTTAAAAGGATTAGTAGACAAAGCCCTGGAGGAGCTGGTAAAAACCAGGCAAAAAGAAGGTTGTGCATTAGCAGGATTTTTAAAGAAAAGAGCGGCGAATATAGATATGCACCTTAAGGCGGTTGAACTTCGTTACAAAAAAAGTGTGCAGGGAAAATTGAAAAAATTAATCACCGACGAGGAAAGAGCTGTTTTTTTTATGTACTTTGATATTAGCAAGGAATTAGAAAGGCTGTCTTTTCATGTTAAGAATTTTAAGCAGAAAATTGCTAAAGGTGGAGTTATTGGCAAAGAACTGGATTTTATCGCTCAGGAAATGCAAAGAGAGTCAAATACGCTTGCAGCTAAATCATTTGATGTGGGGATTTCGGCGCGAGTAATACAAATGAAGGGGCAAGTAGAGAAAATTCGCGAACAAGTGCAAAATGTAGAATAAGAGACAAGAAAAGGCAATTACTTGGGGAACGTTATCAAGGAAGTGATAAAAAAAGAAAAGTCAGGAAATAAGGGTATTATTTTTGTTGTTTCCGGCCCGTCAGGTTCAGGAAAAACTACTTTGGCCGAGTCGCTTTTAAAAGACAAAAGGCTAAAGAAAAAAATAGTAAAATCAGTATCTTTTACTACGCGCCCACACAGGTCTGGAGAAAAAGACGGGAAAGATTATTTCTTTATTTCTGAGGCGGAGTTTAAAGCAAACATCAAGGCAAAAAAAATCCTTGAATGGACCCGGTATTTAGGTTATTATTACGCAACGCCCCGGGCTTTTGTTGCAAAAGAAATTAACAGGGGTAAATCTATATTGCTTTGCCTTGATTTGCGGGGAGCAAGAAAAATAAAAAAGATTTTTCCTCAAGATACGAGGACTGTTTTTATACGGCCGCCGTCGATAAAAGAATTGCGCAGCAGGATTTCTTCTCGCTGCAGCATGACCAAGAAGGATGAAATCTCACGCCGGCTGAAATTAGCTGAAAGAGAAATACGGTATTCAAAAGAATACGATTACAATATTTTAAACAAGGATTTTACACAGGCGATAGAAGAATTGAAAGAAATAGTGATAAAAGAAGTTGGTCATAGCAAGGAGTAAAAAGAAATGGGTTATGTTGCGTTAGAAAAATTATTGGATAAAGATAGTCCTTCTATTTATAAGCTGGTAATATTAGCTTCAAAGAGGGCGCTTGAAATTGCCGAGGGACAACCTAAGCTAGTGGAGGCAAGTTCTAGCATGAAGCCGTCTACTATTGCTTTGCATGAAATTGCTGAGCATAAGGTGACTTCGAGAAAATCCAAAGAAAAAGAATAAAACCAAAAAGATTGCCGTGGCAAAAACAAAAAATATAATTTTAGGTGTAACGGCAAGCATTGCCATTTATAAGGCCTGTGAAATTGTGCGGCGCCTGAAGGATGAGAAGTTTTGTGTTACGGTAGTAATGACTCCGGAAGCAGAAAAACTAATCAATCCGCTTGTTTTTGCCAGCTTGTCGGGGAACAAAGTTTACACAGATTTATTTAGCGATCCTGAAAATTGGCAGATAGAGCATGTATCTTTAGCTGAGCAAGCAGATGTGGTGTTGATTGCTCCTGCGACAGCAAATATTATTGCGAAGTGTTCTGCAGGAATATGTGATGATTTGCTGAGCTGTTTGATTTTGGCAACAAAAGCTCCGGTTTTATTTGCTCCGGCGATGAATGACAATATGTTTAATAATAAAATTACACAATCAAATATAGAAAAACTAAAATCTTTAGGTAGTAAATTTATTGCCCCGCGTGTTGGCGGGCTTGCTTGCGGTAAGACAGGGATTGGCTGTTTGGCAGAGACTGAACAAATTATTGCAGTAGTAAAGAAACTCTTTTGAAATTTGGCGACGTAGCCAAGTGGCAAGGCAGCTCTCTGCAAAAGAGCTAGATAAATATGGCGTGGTAGCCAAGTGGCAAGGCAGCTCTCTGCAAAAGAGCTATTCACCGGTTCAAATCCGGTCCACGCCTTGTTTTGATAAATTGGAAAATTTCTGAGGCGTATTTATTCGGCGGTTCTGCCGACGCTCACTTACGTTCGGTCGGCATCCCGACCGAGCCGCAGGAGAGCGTCGGGAAAATCCGCTCGTCGCCTTTAGTTGATTTTGGGCAAGTGGTGGAATGGCATACACGATAGACTTAAAATCTATTGGCTGTAAGGCTGTGAGGGTCCGACTCCCTCCTTGCCCATTTAATTTAGGGCTCATGGTTCGACAAGCTCACCATGGCCTTGCGAAAGCACAAGAGTAAAAGAGGGCTCATAGCTCAGCCCCGACGCTCAAACCAAAAAACTTTGGTTCTCGGTCGGGGTCCCGACTTCTGACATTAATAAAAAAGGCCAGTCAGAACGTCGGGATTGGTTAGAAGTGTTCGCTATGAGCAGGCGAACAAAAATTTAGGGCTCATAGCTCAGTTGGTTAGAGCGCCACATTGACATTGTGGAGGTCTGAGGTTCAAGTCCTCATGGGCCCATATAAAAAATAAAATGGAATTAGATACGCTACGACATTCTTGTTCGCACATAATGGCCGAGGCAATAAAAGAGCTTTGGCCGGAAGTAAAACTTGGCATTGGCCCTTCTATTGAAGACGGATTTTATTATGATTTTGATAAAAAAGAACCGTTTCTAGATAGTGACTTGGAGAAGATAGAAGCAAAGATGCGTCAGATTATTGCAAAGGATGAGAAATTCGTTCGCCAGGAATTATCAAAGCAAGATGCATTGGATTTGTTTAAGAAGCTAAAAGAAGATTACAAGGTTGATTTAATCAATAACATTCCCGACGAGAAAGTATCTGTTTACAAGACCGGAGAAGGTTTTGTTGATTTGTGCCGAGGCCCGCACATTGCTTCAACTGCAGAGATAAAAGCTTTTAAGCTTTTATCTGTTGCTGGAGCTTATTGGCATGGTATTGAAACTAATCCGATGCTGCAAAGGATTTATGGCACATGTTTTGATACTCAAAAAGAACTAAATGAATATTTAAAAAATATTGAAGAAGCCAAATTGCGCGACCATAGAAAATTAGGGCCAGGGTTAGAGCTCTTTGACATTTATCATGAAGAAGCTGGAGCAGGTTTGGTTTTTTATCATCCCAAAGGCGCTGTTTTAAGAAAGATTATTGAGGATTACGAGAAGGAAGAGCATTTGAAACGCGGCTATCAAATGGTAATTACGCCTCATATAATGGAGGCGCAGCTCTGGAAGACTTCGGGGCATTATGATTATTACCGTGAGAATATGTATGTGCTGCAAATTGACGGCAAAGAAGTAGTGCTTAAGCCGATGAATTGCCCGGGGCACATTTTAATTTATAAATCAAAGACGCGTAGTTACAAAGATTTACCTATTCGTTACTTTGAATTAGGGACTGTGTATCGCTATGAAAAAGCTGGAGTTTTGCATGGGCTCTTGCGGGTGCGTGGATTTACTCAAGATGATGCGCATATTTTTTGCCTTGCGCAGCAGTTGGATGCGGAAATTAAAGGAATGACATTAAGTTAAAAGATGCTTTAAAAAGAACTTGGCAGTGTGCGACTATTCAATGTGATTTTGCTCTTCCCAAAAGGTTTAATTTGAGCTATATTGATGCAGAAGGAAAAGAGCAGCAGCCTATTATGCTGCATCGAGTGGTTTTAGGGAGCTTGGAACGGTTTATGGGCGCATTGCTTGAGCATTATAAAGGAGATTTTCCTTTGTGGCTTGCGCCGGTGCAGGCAGTTGTTGTTCCAATTAAAGAGTCGGTGCATGCATATGCAGAAAAAATTAGGCAACAGTTGAATATTCAACAAATCCGTGCAGAAATAGATTTGCGCAATGAAACGCTGGATAAAAGAATTCGTAATGCAGAGTTAAGCAAGATTCCTTATGTTTTGGTGGTAGGAGAACGCGAGGAAAAAGCAGGTACAGTTTCTGTAAGAAAGAGACAGGCTGGAGATCAGGGCGTGCTTGCTTTAGAAGCGGCTATTGAGAATATTAAAAAACAGATAGCAGATCGCAAATAAGGCAAATTCCAGCTTAAGCCGTTTGCTTTTTGCAAAACAGGAGGTGGTTGCAATTAATAAGTTTATACGAGTTAATGACAGGATTCGCGTCCCGCAGGTGCGCTTGATTGGGCCAGACGGTGGCCAATTAGGAGTAATGAGCGTGCAAAGAGCATTAGAAATTGCTGCTCAACATGAGTTGGATTTGGTTGAGGTAGCTGCTACTGCTACTCCTCCAGTGTGCCGGGTTATTGATTTCAATAAATTTAAGTATGATCAGGAAAAAAAAGAGCGCGAGGCTAAAAAACATCAGAAGCAGGGACGCCTCAAGGAGATTCGGCTCAAGCCAAATATTGATGAGCATGACTTTGAGACTAAAGTAAAACAGGCGCTTACTTTTATAAAAAAGAAAGACAAGGTAAAGATTAACTTGTTTTTCCGAGGAAGACAGATGGAGCATATGGATATCGGCCGTAAAGTATTGGATAAATTTATTATCGATACGCAAGCCGAAGCATCTGTTGAGAAAGAACCTATACTTGAGGGTAGGATCATGTCTTTTGTGCTTTCACCGAAATAAGCGGGGAAGCTTTATATAGATTGGCATGGCAATACATTAATAATAAGGAAGGGGAGTGTTTTGTATGGGTAAGTTAAAAACAAAAAAGGGAGTGTCAAAAAGATTTAAATTAACCAAAAAAGGAAAAATCAAATATTCTTCCGGCGGCAAGAGTCATCTTTTGTCCAGCAAGAAACCAGCACGCCTTAGAAAACTAAGAAAGCGTTCGGTTATTTCTGCGGGAAAAGAAATGAAATATATTAAACGGCTGCTGCCGTATGGATAAATTTGTAAGGGAGCGTAATTATGGCAAAGATTAAACACAGTGGAGCAACACGAAGAAGAAAGAAGAGAGTTTTAAAAAAAGCAAAAGGTTTTTGGGGAGACCGTAGTAAGC
>JACROS010000055.1 GCA_016214325.1 Candidatus Omnitrophota bacterium
TATATAAATAAAACCAGAGTCGCTGTAATTTCAAAACGGCTGCAAATAAAAAAGTAACCCAGGCTTGAAGGCGCAATCCCAAAAGAAACCACATCCGAAAGCGAATCCAGTTCCTTGCCAAATTCGCTTGGAACAGGGTTTTTTCTTGCAACCTTGCCATCAAAGCCATCAAACACAACTGCTAATATTATAGCCCAGCAAGCAAAGGTAAAATGTTCTTCTAAAGAAAATATAATGGAAACAAAACCACAAGCAAGGCTTAAAAGAGTTAAGGTATTTGCTACGTAATTTGCAAATATAGCTGGAAACATAAAATAATGCTCCTTATTTAATTTCTTTCTTAGCAAAAACTCTGATAAAACAAAAAACAGTAAGCCCTAAAACAAAACTCCATGAAATCGCTATAAATATCCAACCGCTAATTCTCATCTTAAGCCTTCTCTCCTGCCTTTTTCTTTCGCCAGGCAATCTTTACTAATACCGCTAAAATCATAAACAATAAAAACAGACCAACACGTGTTGCGAAAACAAAAGGCTTATCTAAAGCAGAAACGTTTTTCATAAAAATAACTGGCAGCCATTCCTGCCAAAGCCACATTCCCAATATGCAAAACAAAAATAGAGGCGTAATATACTTTATGACAAACTTATAAACCTTTGGGATACGCATATCAGCTCCTTTATGCACCTCATCCCAAGCACTTTCCATTCCAAAAACCCAAGCAAAAAGAATCGCCTCTATGGTAGCAAACAAAACCAAGAAAAATGTCCCTCCCCAGAAATCAAGCTCGTCTACCACGCCACGGCCCAAAAAGAAAATCGCCGGCTGGCAAAGTATAAAAGAAACAATCCCAAAAATTGTTACTGCTTTCTTACGGCCGATATTAAATTCATCTTCAAGAAAAGAAACTGCAGGCTGTGCCAAGGACACCGCAGAAGTTATTCCTGCCAGGAATAATAAAAAAAACCATAAAAAACCGAACAAAAATGACAAAGGAAGTTTTAATAAAACCAAAGGCATAGTTACAAAACCCAAATTAAATACGCCAGAGCGGGCAATTGACTGGATATCCTGCGGCCCGAAAAAAACAAATGCCGCCGGGATCACGATGCTTGCTCCTAAGATAACTTCAGCTGTTTCATTTGTACTAGCAGCAGTTAGGCCAGATAACGCTACATCATCACCCTTAGAAAGATAACTTGCATAAGTCAAAATGACCCCAATACCCACACTTAAAGTAAAAAATATCTGACCAGCTGCCTCAAGCCAGACCTTGGCTGATTTTAACGCAGAGAAATCCGGATTCCATAAAAAACCAAAACCATTTATAATGTTCCAATCAGGGCGCGCCGGATCAGGAGCACCTAAAGTTACTACGCGTATCATTAAAATTATACCGAAGATAAATAAAAGCGGCATAGCGATCTTGCATAACTTTTCTATCCCGCCTTTTATCCCATAATAAATAACCCAAATATTTAAAACAAATGTCAGCAAGAAAAAAAATACGCAGTATTTATTCCGTTAAAATGCTGATTACGAACCACACCCTGAAACCCCTGCAGAAAACTCTGCATATCAACTTGATTGCCAATATTAGCATACTTACCGGTAAGAGCAAAAAAACTGTAAGCAATGGTCCATGATTCAATAAATGTATAATAGGTAAAGATAACCAACGGCCCAAAAATACCAATTACCCCGAAATATTTGATAAAACGGTTTTTCTGCCAAACACTATGAAAGATTCCTGGAGCAGTGCCATGCTCAAACCCGCCTCCATACCGGCCAAGTGTCCACTCAATCCACATCAATGGAATCCCTAATAATAAAAGTGCTACAAAATAGGGAATCATAAATGCGCCTCCCCCGTTAGAAGCAGCTTTAGCAGGAAAACGCAAAAAGTTCCCCAGACCGATAGCAGAACCTGCCACTGCCATGATTATTCCCAAACGCGAACCCCAGCTATCCCTTTTACCTGACTGTTTCATTAAGCCAATTTTCCAATTTTGTAATCGTTTCAATAATTTCTGGGCTCAACTTTTCGCCGAGCCCAATATCTTTAGGCTGAATTGCAAGAAGCATTATATTTACTTTAAGATTATTAAACAAATAATTAATCGTCAGGCCAATAGAAGCATTATGCGTAGAAAAAAGATTTGTAGTTTTTATCCCGCTTGCCTCAAAAACTGCATATTCTCCGGGCTTGGCCCCAAAATCAACCGCATCAATAATCACAATTGTTTCGGGTTTATCCTTAATAATTTTACCAAGATAATTCTCTGGGCTGGCTCCAACATCATAAACAATGCAAGGGAGTTTTTCTTTAAGGCGGCTGGCTAATATTGAACCTGCGGCGTCGTCGTTTTTGAGAGGGTTTCCAATACCTATAATAAGCACCTTGCCTTTTAAAGACAATGCAAGATGGTTCAAGCTTAAAAGATTTTCAGGAAGCTGCATTCTTGCTACATTTGGTTCAAGGCTTCTTTAATAAAAGGCAATATCCCTTCAGCTTCTTCTTTGGATAATCGACCAAGGCGAGTAAAAGTAAGCTGGCCATCCCTATTTTTTACTTCCCGGGTAATCTGTAATTTCTTTGGCCCGTTATTATAAGAATACACACTCACATTAACCTTGCCTTCCTCTGTATCCAGAGATTTCGCAAACACCTGTTTGTCTAAATTAATATCATATGGCATGTCTCTCCTCCTTTTCTATATTATCTCTATCTTGTTATAAATTGCAACATTTTTGTCAGAATTTCTTGCCATGTTTATAGGGCCGAGTTTTATTATACTCAATTTTCTTAAGAAGCGCTTGCTCTAAGTTAATTTTACGCGCACCGCAGTAATCAAATATACGAATCAGGCAATCTGCCAGCTCTTCTGCAACTTCCTCAGTTTTTCCGTGATTGCGCATTGCCTCCAGCGCCTCAGACAACTCTGAATGCATCAAAGCAATTAACTCGCCTTCGTTACGATCCTCTTCCCACCAGCCCTTTTCTTTTGCCACCCGGTGGCATTCTTTGACAAAATCACTAATTAACCAATTCTTTTTTGCCATCAACACTAGCCTCCAATCCAGAAAATACATACTTAGCAATCAATTCTTTTGAATAAGTGCTTTGAGAAGATATTTCAACCTGAGTAGTCTTTGAAGAAGCTTCTTTTAGAAAAATACCCACAGGGGTTGTATCAGTCTCAGAAACATAAATCGCAATTAACTGTTTCTTTGGCTCTTCAGCATAAATATAACAGCCGTTTTCTTTTAAAACATCCTTAATCTTGTTATAACAAGTATTATAGTCGTAATCAAAAACCTTAACTAAAGCATTCGGACGGCTTTCCTCCAAAACCTTAGTAGAAATTCCGGCAATGCCTCTTGCTGTTTCTTTCATGCTTGCGCACCCGCATAACCCAATAACCCAAAAACCCAATAACCCAAAAACAATAAGCCTTTTTCTAAACATACCTCCTGCCTCCTTTATTCTTTAATCACCTGCCAAATTCTATCCAGATTCTTACGCGTTTCTTCTTCGCCTCTTTTTGCAAATTCTTCTGCCCGATGCAGCTCCAGCCAGTTTAAGCCTGAGGTATCCGGATGTAAAACCACATCCGCAAGCTGAGCCTCTTTAAGCGCCACCTCTGACTGCAAAACCTCAATACTACTAAATATTATATCAAGAATATTGGTTTTAAAACTATTTCTTATGTATTCACGCAAACCAAACCAGCTTCGCTTCTTTATATTCCCGGCAATACCCGTAGCAATTTGCCCGCGTATTTCTTCGTATTGACGCAAAACATCCTGCCTTGACGGAGTAACATTAACCGCAATAATCTTTTTAACTCCCATTTTAATTAAAGGCTCAGTAGGCAAAGGATTAATGATCCCTCCATCAAAAAGCATCTCTTCTTTTATTTTAAACGGCATAAAAACTCCTGGCATGGCACAACTTGCCATTATCGCATCAACTAACAAGCCTTTTTCAAATACCTTGGACTCTTTTCTTTTTACATCAGAGGCAACAATTCTTAACGGAAGCTTTACATCATAAAAAGTTTTATTACCCAAATGTTTATCCAGCAGTTTACGCAGCTTATTACCCTTAATAAAGCCCATAAATGGAAGGGTAAAATCCAGAAGATTCCAGATATGCTTGGGCTCTTTAAATTCTTTAGTAATCTCTAAGATTTCTTTTGATGATTTACCAACTGCCCATAAACTTGCAATTACAGAACCAATACTCGCTCCCACAATTACATCTATTGGTATTTTCTCCTCTTCCAGCACCCTCAAAACACCAATATGACAAAAACCATACCCCACACCCACCCCCAAAACCAAACCCACCATACTCTCCCCAAGCTGTCGCGCAATTCTCCTAACTGCACGGGCATATTCACAAGCAGGCATTTCATCAACCAACCGGTCACAAGACTCAAGCTCAATTTTAGGCAGAGTAGCAAAAATGCCTTTGTTTAAAATCTCGACTTGTTCTCCATGAGTAAGCTTTGAATGCTTATACTCATTAATAATTACCCTGACTTTTTCCTCTTTGAAAGAAAATTCATCAACAAGCCTTTCGATTAAATGACGTGTCCTTTTTAGGTCAACTGGCTCAGGGCTAGTTAGAATATGAATAAAATCCGACTGATTTAATATATTAAATATCGGCCTATCCATCAACGAAGGAAGGTCCAAAATTAAAAAATGAAAGTCATTAACTAAAAGGCTGACAATACCAACGAGCCTGCGCACGCAAATTTCATCTTCTGGTTTATAATAAAAACAAACTAACCCTATGCCAGATTTTTCTTTTACAAGAAATTCTTTTACTAAATTAGGATTATCTGCTGCCAGGCTAGAAAGGTCCAATACTTTGTAATCACTGACTCCCAGCTTTTGTGGCAAAGTATGAGCTTTATCCTGAGGTAAAATATCAAGAATAACCACTGATTTATGCGTTTCTTTCTTCAGGCTCAGCCCAAGATTTAACGCATAAATAGTTTTACCCGCCTGTGAATATGAACTAAAAACTGAAATGATCGAGCTTTCAAAAATAGTTTTCTGATGAATATCCTTGCGCTTGAGCCTGCGGGAAAGGGTTTTGCTTAAATCAATTGCCAAATGAGGAATCCTTCTTAAGAAATACTCAAAATCATCTTTCTTAATAAAAAGAATCACGCAGTCATTGATAGCCTGAGCAGTTACAGAATGAGGCTCACTAGTTAACAAAGAAATAATACCAAAATATTTAGCGCGGTGCAGGTATTCAAGAACTCTGGTATTTCCAAAAGCATCTCTGCTAGAAATCAAAACTCTGCCGGCTAAAACACAATAAAAACCACTCGGAAGGCTGCCTTCTTCATAAATTACTTGCCCTTTTTTATATTCAATAATCTCAGTTTTCTGAATGACTTGTTCGCGTTCATCATCGGTTAATTCAGAAAATAAGGGAATTTCCTGCAAAACAAGCTTACTGATTTGTGTCATTATTAATTACCCCCGAATGACAAATCTCTGCAAATTTTCTTGCACTCTCGCGAACACTCCTTTTAAAACTCTTATAATCAACTTCAATTAACCCAAAACGCGGGGCATAACCTTTATCCCACTCAAAATTATCTAAAAGCGACCAATAAAGATAACCCAAAACCTCCACTCCAGAAGATTTGGCCCTAGCCATACTCTTTACATGCTCTGAAATATACTCCCATCTCAAATTATCATCGCTAGTGCAAATTCCGTTTTCCGAAATCAAAACCGGAAGCTGAAATTTTCTTAATTTAATCATTAAATCATACAAGCCTTGAGGATAAATATCCCAGCCTAATGAGTTTTTCTTTATATTCTCGTCAACAGCAGTCCGCAGGAATAAATCATGAAATCCAACCTTCTTGGCATTAACAAGGCTGCGGCTATAATAATTAATTCCAATAAAATCAAGAGAACCTTTACTTTTTGCCTGCTCAACAAATTCAAAATTAAAGAATCTGTTTCTTAAATAGACTGCCAACTTATTAAGAATAGTATTATCACAAGCTACAAAAGCCTGCATATTTTTGGCAAAACTAACAAAACAATCAGCAAGGCCTTTTTTGCGATAGATATCATGAATTAAATTATAAGCCCTGATATGGCCATGAAGAAGATTTCTCTCAACTTGCTTTGCTTTGCGAACAGACTTTTCTTGCGGAGGCCAGACCCCTAGGATATAGGCATGAGAAACATAGATAAGCGGCTCATTTATTGTCATCCAGAAACGAACATCGCCAGAAAGAGCTTCTGTGATTTTAGAAACATAACGCAGAAAATATCCCTGCACTTCTTGTTTCTCCCAGCCGCCAAGTTTAACAAGCCAAAGTGGATTTGTAAAATGATGCAAAGTTACTACCGGCTCCAGGCCGCGGTCCTTTAATGCGCGAATCACCCGGCGGTAATGCTCAATCTCTATTTCAGAGAATGTTCCTTCTTGAGGCTCAACCCTGCTCCATTCAATTGACAAGCGGTGTGCATTATGCCCGAGCTCTTTGGCTAAATCAAAATCCTGCTCATAAAGCTCGTAGTGCCGACAAGCATCTCCTGAACGCTCATGGCCAGTTGCCTTCTCCCACTCCCACCAATCGCAATTATCATTATTACCCTCTACCTGGTAAGAAGAAGTGGCCGCACCCAATAAAAATCCTTTTGGAAACGCTATCATAGAAACTTATTATAACACCTGAAAATAAAAAATCCCAACAAAAATGTTGGGATTTAATTTCTAAATTGTGCCGATAAAGGTTGTTGCTTAGCTACCTTCATCACTTCCTTCGACAACCCAGCCACCATATCACCTCTTCCGTGCCTAACTATCCGTTGCTTCAATTTCTGGATACGGCTTCGTAAGGTAATTTAGGTCTGTGGCTTTGCGCCCCCATCTTTCAATGTACGCTAAACTTCTTGGCGTATCCGCAGATACTTCTTGCGGAGGTTTACCTTTATCGGCAATATAAGTATACAATATAATTAATTACTTTTCAAGGACACGGCTTATCTTTTTTCAACAGCCTCTTGCGCCGGAACAACCAAATATTTGCTCATTGCCTGCCAAGTCTTGGGCCCAACTTTTCCATCTACTTTCAAACCATTTGCCCTCTGAAACTCTTCAATTGCTGTTTTTGTTTTTGGGCCAATCTTACCGTCGACTTCCCCGGCATAAAAATTAGCATTCTTTAATGCAGTTTGAATTTCTTTGGCGCTTGGCTTATACGGCCCGGCTGGAGGTAACGGCTCTAATTTCTGCTCTGCGGCAACTGGTGCAACTACTTCTGCTTTTGTCTCAACTGGCTTTACTTCAAGAGCTTTTGTTTCTGGTGAAACTTGATTAGTGGTAACATTAACCGCGCTTAACGTTTCCATAGAAAGAGGCTCTTGCATTTCCATTGCAGCCTGGTCCTTTTTCTTGCAACCTAACATATAAAGCCCAAAACAAACTAACACCGCCACCAACACAAATCTTTTGTTCACGCCTTCCTCCTTTTTAGTTTTTTAATCTCTGTTATTATTTTAACAAAAAGCTTCAAGAAATCAAATAAATTTAAGTTTCTTTTTTAAATCTTTCTAATATCTGGATAAAAAAAGTTAATCATTGCAAACATTGCCGTACAAACAATTCCGCTAACCAAAACCGCAGAAGATACACCGATTATCTGCGAGAGGCTTCCAGCAATAAGATTGCCAAAAGGCATAATCCCGGCAAAGGTAAGCATAAACATACTCATTACCCGCCCCCTAAGCTCATCATTAACACGAGTCTGTAATAAAGTATTAATTAGCGCCATTGCTGTTACGCTTGAACCACCCAAGAAACTAAGCACAATAATAGAAAAAATATAATTACGGGATAAAGAAAACACAATTAAAGAAAACGAGAAAATAAAAATTGACCCGACGAGAAACTTCCCCTTATACCGGAAATCTCCCAAGCGCGCCAACATCAATGCGCCTATAAGCGCTCCAAAACCTACGCCAGACATCAGGACCCCTAACCCACGCACCCCCACATTCAATACTTGATTGGCAAAAATCGGCATAAGTATAACATAAGAAACTCCGAACAAGCTCATTACCCCCACAATCATAATCAATAAAAGAATTAAGCGATTATTTCTAATAAATACTACTCCTTCAATTAAATCATGCCAGGCTTTTTTATTTTTATTTGGCACTTTACCGTTATCAATCTTAATCAATAAAAGCGCAATAATTACTGCAAAAAAACTAATTCCATTTACAAAGAAACATCCGCTCATACCAATATAAGACACTAATAAACCAGCAATTGCCGGGCCAATAATCCGACTTGAGTTAAAAGCCACAGAACTTAGAGCAATAGCATTAGACAGGTGTTTCTTACCGACTAGCTCAACTACCACTGATTGACGGCTGGGAGCATCAAAAGCCATTACCACTCCATTTAAAACAGCAATAAGCATAATCTGGCCGGTGGTAATTAATTTTAAATATGTTAAGACTGCCAAAACAAAAGCAAGTAACATAAAAGCTGTCTGAGTAAAAATAAGAATATTTCTTTTATTTACCCTGTCTGCTAAAACTCCGCCAAACAAAGAAAGCACAAATACCGGAACTGAACTCAAGAAACCAACCACTCCCAATAAAAAAGCAGAGTTAGTTAATTGAAAAACTAACCAGCTCTGCGCAACAGCCTGAATCCATGTGCCGATTAAAGACACCAGCATTCCAAACCAATATATACGAAAATTTCTGACTTTTAACGAGGAAAACATCCCTTAAGATTTTAACACTGCCTCGCGACGGCAGCTGGGACAAAGAATTTTTATGCGACTGGCTCTGGAAAGGCTTCGGTTTTTTACTGCAGATACAGATTCTTTTAAAGCAACACCAAGATTTCTTAAATAAAATAGTAGAAGCGAGGCATTAGAAAAACATAGCGAACCAAGCTTATTTGCTACCCAGCTGTATTGATCCAAAGGAACGATCACTTCTCCACAACACTCACACAATACAAGCTCTTTTTCAATAGTGTTCTTAAGGTCTTCTCTTTTTTCTGTAGTAGCAAAATCAAACTCATTTGAGAGAATAATTCCTTTTTGTGTCAAGCAATTAGCCTGGCACTGTCCACAAAAAATACAGACATCCCAATGCACAGTTAAGACACGTTTACTAACACCATTACTAAGCTCATCTCTAAATTTCAATGCATCAGTTGGGCAAACCTGCACACAAGCAGCACAACCAGTGCAATCATCTTTATGAAAATACGGCCTGCCGCGGAAACGCTCATAGGTCTTAATCGGCTGGTAAGGATACTTGCTGGTATATGGCCCTTTAAACAAAGCCTTAATTGCTTCTTTGAGTTCGCGTAATTTAGGATAGCGCATCTTTGTCCTCAGCATACTTATCACATACTGAGCCTTTACAAAGCTTAGTTCCAAATTTATGCGCACTTCTTGCTAAAACATGCGCAGAAACCGGAGCTGTCAAAACCAAAAATAAAATACACAAAAGCGCTATAACTCCACCAGCGCTAAAGCCCTTAATCAAAAAAAGCCCGAAAAGAATACTGGAAGTCCCTAAAGTAACACATTTAATAGAAGAATGTAAGCGGTTATAAACATCAGGAAACCTCACCAAACCCAAACAGCCAAAGAAATCAAAAGCAATACCCATTACAATAAATCCAAAACCAATTGCCTCATTCATCAAAACGTTTCCCTTCTAAATATTTTCCTAGGGCGAGAATAGAAATAAAACTTTGCAAAGCCCAGGCAATACCAATATCAATATACCAATCACGGCCAGTAGGAATACCAAGAATTGCACAAAATCCAAGTATCAAAATACCAAAGACATCTAACGCTACAACTCTATCCGCAGGAGAGGGCCCACGCACCACCCTCCATAAACACATCACTGCACAAAGAAACATAATAAAGAATGCTCTCTTTAAAAACTCTGACTGCCATTCCAACAAAGACGGCAAGGGCAGATATAGTATTGCCCAAATAACAAACCCAAATACCAATAACCCCAGAAACCAACGCAGCCTTTTCATTCAAAAATCCTCATTAAGATCTTCTCAAATTTACTAACAATTATTTCTGTTGCCGCATCTACATCCTGAGTCTTCACATCAACCCAGTGCACATACAAACAGCCCTTCTCTTTATCTACATCAACAGTCATTGTCCCGGGCTTTAAAGAAAGCGTATTTGCCAGAAATGTTATTGCTGTGTCTGAACGAAGAGCTGTTTTTACCTTAACGATTCCAGGATTTAACGGCACATCCGGATGAATCACCCGATAAGCCCCATCAAAATTAGCCTTAAGGCACTCCCAAAGAAAAATAGGAATATAATAAAGAAACCAAAGGTAACGAAATATTTGGAAACGATTTTGCTGCCGAGGTACAAACAAATCCGCAGTCATAAAAGAAACAAACACAGCCACAATCAAGCCCACGCAAATATTCTGCAAGTGCACCGACCAGGTCAAAAGAACCCATGCTGCAAATGCTAGTAAAAAAAGAGTTACGCGTATTCTAATCATATTTTATTGTGCTACCACCGCCGCACCATAACCATTGCCCACCAACAAAGCATTTACTGCAGAATCCAGGGCAAACTTTAACTGCGGCACAAAAACCATCCCGGTTAAAAGACAAATTATTGCCAAGACTACCATTGAAAACTTCATGCTAAAATGCAGGCTTTTCAAACTCTCCTTCATGCCTGAACGAATTTTTCCAAAGAAAACAAACGATTGGAATTTTAAATAATATACTAAAGTTAAAATACTTACTAATATAGCAACAACACTAAAACCAATATGACCTGCCTGCACAGCCGCAGTAATAATCATAAGTTTGCTCCAGAAACCTCCAAAAGGAGGCACTCCGGAAATACTCATCGAGCCAAAAAGGCTGGTAAAACCAACCAGGGGAGCTTTTTGATTTAGGCCACCAAGCTTATTAATATCTCTAGTGCCAGTAACATGTTCAATTGCTCCGGCATTAAGAAATAACAATGACTTAGAAACCGCATGATTAAGTATATGAAACAATCCTCCGGCAATTGCTAAAGGTGTGCCTATGCCAAAAGCAAAAGCAATATAACAAACTTGGCTGTTAGCTGAATAAGCAAGCATTCTTTTAATATCAGTTTGTGCCATAGCTAATAATGCCCCAACTACCATAGACAAAACCCCAAAAAACATCAAAGCAAAAAATACCTTGCCTGAAGATATGCTAAATAAATTAAAGAAAATCCTGCTTAAAGCATATAACCCCAGAGTTTTAACAAAAACTCCCGACAGCATTGCAGAAACAGGGCTAGGAGCCGAAGAATGTGCATCCGGAAGCCAGGCATGAAAAGGAACAAGCGCTGCTTTTAAGCCAAACCCGGCAAGGAAAAGCACACAAACAAAGCTAATAAAAATACTTCCAGATTTATCAGATATAATTAAAGCAATATCTGCCATGTTTAACGTAGACGTATAACTATACAAAAGAGCAATTCCTAGAAGAATAAAAATAGAAGCAATGGCTCCCATAATCGCATACTTAAAAGAGGCTTCTAAATCCTCTGGCTCAATACCAAAAGCAACTAAAGCATAAGCAGAAATAGACGCTATCTCAAGAAAAATATAAAGATTAAATAAGTCTCCGCTCACAATAATCCCATTCATGCCGGCTAACATCAACATAAAAAGAGTATAAAACTTCCATTTATCCGTAAAGCCGCGCATATAATCATAGGAATAAATTACCACTAAGAAAGCAATTAAGTTTACGATGCAGAGCATAAAAACCGTTAATCCGTCAGCGACCAAACATACCCCCAAAGGTATTGCCCATCCGGAAATTTTATAAATTAACAGGCCCGAAAGATTAACTACTTTCATCAAATAAACTGACATGCCTGTAAGCAATAAAGCTGAAACCCCAGACATAATGCATCCAATCTGAGTTCGCAGCCTTCCTAAGAGCGCAATAAGAAAAGCAGTAAATAGCGGAATAAGGCTAAAAAAGATTAAGAGCTTCATCCTTTTAGCCTCCGAATTTTAGTAATATCAAATGTCCCGTGTTTTTCATATATCCTTAAGGCCAACGCCACTAAAATTACCATCAAAGCCAAGCCCACGATAATTGTCGTTAAAACCATCGCCTGCGGCAGGGGATCAACCATGTTTAAAATTTCCTGGTCATGGGCCAATATTGGAGCGCGCCCATTCTGGCGGTAACCAACCAAAATTATAAATAAGTTTACCGCATATTCAATAATACCTATACCAACAATAATTTTAATAATATTTCTTTTGCGCAGGACACAATACAATCCGATGCAAAATAAAATTAAACACAAAAAATAAAGGCTCATTTCTTCTCTCTTTTACCAGTTAATAGAACCAAGGCTAAAAATGTAATAAATAACCCGCTTGCTACCAAAAGACCAACAGCAATATCGCAAAGCGGAATTAATCCCGCGCTAAAATGCTCAAATTTATCTTTTAGAAATGAAATTTTGACTCCCAAGAAACTAACTGTTGCCAAAATTAAAACATCTTTCCCAAAAGCAAGCATCAGATGCACCAAAGACAATGCTACGATAACACCTCCTGCAAAACCACCCCCAGGGCCAATATGCCCTCTAAAAACAATGTAAATACCATAAATCAAAATCAATCCGGCAGTCAACCGCGTCACAGACTTAACAATCAAACTCATCCCTGAGGTTTCTTTATTTTCCATCTATCTTTCCAGTCTTTCTGGTAATCGCCAATACGCCAATAATTGCTGTAAAAAGCACTGCTGCCTCAGCTAAAGCATCAAAGCTTCTAAAATTTAAAGTAATGGCTGAAACAATATTAGCTGACCCTGTCTTCTCAAGACCGCTTGCAATATATTCATTGGAAACTCTCATTAACGGCTGCCCAAAAACAGGAATCTCCTTTAGAGCTAAATGTGCAAACGTTAAAAACACAACCGCAAATAAAATAGCTGAAACCGTATTAAAAAGCCAGCGCCCATCACGAACCAAAGGTAAATCTTTATTAATAGTTGCGCGAATTAAAATAATCACATAAATAATCTCAACAACTAATTGTGTAATAGCTAAATTCGGCGCCTTAAGAATTAAAAATGCCAAACATAAACCAAGTCCGGCAGCGCTTAAAGCAATAAGACTAGAAATTAAATCCTTGCTCTCTGCTGCAAATAAGGCAGCGCAAATCATAAAAATAAGTATAAGATGTATTTCCATTTATAACCCTATCTCAAGAAGAAAAATAATCCCAACATCCCTAA
>JACROS010000010.1:0-10664 GCA_016214325.1 Candidatus Omnitrophota bacterium
GGGCGATAGAATCACCCTTATTAAGGCTTGCTAATTTCTTAGTAGTAAATCCTACTTTTTGGAAAATCAATGTGATTGTATCCTTATCCCAATCTGCTATTGTTAAAGGAACCCTCTCTCCTTTTTCATCCAAAACCACAGCTACAAATTGGCCAGCTTTAGCTTTTTGCGCAATTTGCGCAGCTTCAACTTTTATCTGAATAATTTCTTTAGCTAATTCTATTCTCTCAATTATTTTATTCATTTTTATCAATTATTTTTACAATCACTTCAGGATACTGTTTAACAATTGCATCCGACTTTTCTTTTCCAATCACCATTATAGCTGTAGCTAATGCATCTGCAGTCAAGCCATCAGGAGCAATCACAGTTACACAAATAGCTCCGCTTTCTGCCGGAAAACCTGTTCTTGGATCAAAAATATGCATATACCGCTTACCAGCTACCTCAAAATATGACTCATAATCCCCTGAGGTTGCCACTGCTTTATTAACTAAATCAAGATAACCGGCATTGCCCTGTCCGCGCGGATTTTTAATAGCTACTTTCCAAGGTTTTCCAAACCTCTCGCCCAAACAATAAATTTGTCCTCCAGCATTAATCAAACAGCTCTTAACGCCGGCTCCTTTAAGTTTTTCTACCGCACAATCAGCTGCAAAACCCTTAGCAATTGCACCTAAATCAATCTCTACACCAGGAGAATTAAATTTTACCACACTGTCAACCTCGTTCAATACAATTTTATCAGAACCAACAAACTGCATAGCCTGCTTTATCTTGGATTTATCCGGCAAAATATATTTCTTATCTGTAAAACCCCATACATCAAGAAGCGGGCCGACCGTAACATCAAAAGCACCGTTTGTTTGTTTATAAAATAAAATGGATTTAGTTAATATAAAAAAGGTTTCTGGGCTCACCTTTAATTTTCCAAGTTTATTAAGCTGTGAAATTTCACTTTGGAGATCATACTTGCTTAACAATTTTTCTATCCGCTTTATCTCATTAAAAACAATTGCTGCGGCTTGCTTGTCTGGAGAGATTACTTCTACAAAAGTGCCCATCATTACTTGAGTATCTTTATAAAGAGGCTGATTTTGGCAGGCACACAAGATGAATGTAAAAATTATCATTGTGATCACGACCATAAAACGATTTATTCCTAAAATACTGCTTTCGTCATTGCGAGCGAACGAAGTTCGCGAAGCAATCTCTTTCTTGGGATTGCTTCTTCGGGCTTCGCCCTCCTCGCAATGACGGCATGAGAATATTATACAATCTTCTATTATTTCTTTCATTTTTTTAACGCTTTCAACAATCCATCAATTTTTAGGGTATTAACCACATCTTTAGCCTCAAGCCATCCGCGCCTGGCAACCGAAACCCCCAGATGCATTGCCCCTAGCTGTTCGGCAGCATGTGAATCTGTGTTTATGACAATTCCTACACCTGCCTGCTTAGCTGCATGCACATTGTGATCATTAAGGTCGAGCCGATTTGGAAAAGAATTAATTTCTAATCTAGTATTAGTTTCTTTGGCTGCCTTAAAAACCTCTTCTAAATTAATATCATAGGCATCCCGAACGCCCCAAAGCCTTCCTGTCGGATGAGCAATCACATGCACATATTTATTCATGCATGCCTTGACAGTGCGCCTTGTAATCTGGCTCCCTGACTGCTTAAAACCTGTATGAATTGCCGCAATCACAATATCAAACTCTTTTAAAATCCTATCCGGATAATCAATTTTCCCATCTGAATCAATATCTACTTCCGTCCCATACAAAACAACAAAATTATTTAGCTTTTTATTTATTTTCTCAATTTCTGCTTTTTTCTTTTTCAAATCAGAAATACTCAGGCCGTTGGCTATTTTTAAACTCTTTGAATGATCAGTTACGCAAATATAGGAATATCCAATTTTCTTTGCTGCTTCAGCCATCTCCTGAATTGAACTGCGCCCATCAGACCAAAGCGAATGCACATGCAAATCGCCTTTTATATCCTTCAACTCAACTAAATGTGGTAATTTATTATTAAGTGCCAGCTCAATCTCTCCGCAGTCTTCCCTTAATTCAGGCTCAATATAAGCCATTCCAAGTGTTTTAAAAACTTCATTCTCGCTTCTACCGCAGATAAATTTATTGCCACGAAACACTCCATATTCATTAATCTTAAGCCCTTTTTTAAGGGCCATCTGGCGAATTTTAATATTAAAGTTCTTGGAACCAGTGAAATATAAGAGTGCCGCGCCAAAAGATTTTTCCTCAACCACACGGCAGTCAACCTGAACTCCAGATAATGTACGAACACTAGATTTAGTTTCTCCTTCAGCTAATATTTCCTTAACTGGAGCAAGGCTTGTAAATGCACTCATGGCCTTTTGAGGAAACCCTGATGTAATCAAAATATCTACATCTCTTATAATTTCTTTTCTTCTGCGCAAACTGCCGGCGACAGTTATCTTTTCCACTCCGGGAATAATTTTTAAGGGATTTAAAAATTCATCTGCTATATTAAGCGCCATTGCCAAATACATAGCTTCAGCACTTTTTTTTACAAAAACAATACCTTCTAAAATATTTTTAATAGTTTTTTCCTTAATGCCTGGAATCTCCAAAAGCCTTCCTGATTTAGCTGACTGTTCAAGCTGTTCAATGCTTTTTATTTTAAATTTATCAAATAAAAGCTTTACGGTCTTTGGGCCAATAGAAGGGATATCTAAAAGATCCAACACTCCCGCTGGCACAGTTTTATTCAAATCTTCTAGAAATTTAATTTTTCCAGTAGAAACATATTCGAGGATCTTAGCAGATAGATCATCACCAATTCCTGCTATGTTTTTTAGGCGTTTTTCCTTGGCAAGAGTTTCAATATCTTCTGAGAGGCCATCAATATTATCTGCTGCGCGTAAATAGGCCCTAACCCTGAATGGATTATCACCTTTCATCTCCAGAATACTAGCAATCTTTCGAAATATCTCTGCAATTTCGTGATTTTTCATTAAAAGGCTTTTTACTTATCTTCCAACTCTTTTACTACTTCATTTTCAGGATCTAAATCTTTTGCACGTTCAAGAAAAAGATTATATTTAAGCAAATCTCCTTTAATTAAATACGCCTGGGCAAGACGGGCATTTGCAGTTGCAAAATTTGGACAAATTTCAACAGCAAGCTCAAGCTCACTTAATGCTTTATTAAAACTTCCGCCGGCAATTGCCGGAGCTAACATATAAAAAGACCCTAAAGCAACATGCACTTCTGATAAATTCGGATCCGTTTCATATGCCCTCAAGAAATATCCTTTGATTTTTGTGCCATATTTTATCTTATTTAATAAGCCGCCTTTTTGAGAAAGCTTGCTATTAATCGCACCTAACATAAGATAAGCCAAAGCCTTGTTTTGACGGCTAATACCGCCTGTCTTTAATGCTTTTTCTGTTAGAGAAATTGCCTCTTTAAAATGATTTTCATTATATTCTAAATAAGCTAGGCTGGTTAAAGCTGAGCCGTGATTTGGATTTTGTTTTAGAATTAACTTAAATATTTTGTCAGCTTCAAGAAAATCCCGCCTTCTTCTTAATACCTCGCCTTTTCCCCAAAGCGCATCAAGATCTCCAGGATTCTGCAAAATTATTTTATCAAATATCTCTTCAGCTTCAACATCAAACCTTTGCTGTAACAAGGCTGCAGCCTGGTTAAGCATACTGCCTGAATCTAGTGACCGTATTTCAGCCTCAGAGGAAACCCTTTTTTTTTGCAAAGAAGCTGTTTGCTTTTTATAAAGAAAAAACAAACCCGCAGCTCCCCAGCCGATTATTAATGCTACGATTAGAATTCTTCTTATTTTAGGATTATACATCAGTTTATACTGTACTCATAACTTGACTCAATTGTTTTAACTAAATCTACAAGCATAATATTTGTAAAAACAGAGATTCCCATTTCTTGCCCCAGACGAACAATTACACCGTTAATAAAATCAATTTCTGTGCGTTTTTTCTTTAAAACATCCTGTAACATAGACGACACATTAGTCGAAGTTGCTTCACAAACTGCTTCTACTTTTGCCAAAGGATCATCATAAACTAATTTTATGCGCTTACGCTTTGCTATTTTTACAGCCTCGACCACTGACTCGCGCATAATCTTACGAGTTCCCTCATAATCAAGCAACTTTGCGTTATTAAGCCGTGTAATTGCCGTTAATGCATTAATTCCAGTGTTTATAATCAACTTCGACCAAAGCAAGCTTTTTATATCTCTAGAAAATTTTGCCTCAAGCCCATTTTTATTAAAAAGCTCACGCACAGCCCTCATTTCAACCGGAAGTTTACCATCAAGCCTGCCAATGATACTCTCCCCTTTACCAGCAAGACGAGTATGCCCAGGTTTAATCAATGTTGCCCCTAAATTTGTTACTCCTGCAATTATATTTTCATCACTACCTAAAACTTCACTAATAATCTCAATATTGCCAATTCCATTTTGCAGGGTTAAAACCTGCGTTCTTTCACCGATAAGCGGCTTTGCCTGAGTAAGAGCTTCTTTTGTGTCGTATGATTTCGTAGCAACAACAACTAAATCAACTTTACCAATCTCCTTGGCATCTGTGCTAATTTTTACTGCTGCTTTCCAGTTTCCTGATACACCCTCAACAACAACTCCTTGCTCCTTAATTAAACTAGCCCGATCTTTTCTTTTATCAAGAAGCCAAACTTCTTCCTTAGACTTAGATAAGAATGCTGCAAACAAACAACCCATTGCCCCTGGACCAATAATCACTATTCTCATTTTCACCTCCGGCGAACACGGTTACTGTTGTCAGCAAACCGAAGCATTAAAATTTTCAATTTTGTTTAAAACCCTTTGGGATTTTAGTTCTTTTTCTAAATGATAATTCAAGAAAGCATTTAAAATCATATCTAACTCTTTTTTAATCTGCGGATTCATTCCTAATTTAAGATTTGCATGTAAATCATTTTTCTCGATATGTAAGATTGTAGCAATTGTCCCGCGAAAGATCAGCCTAGCCGCAGGATCCTTTACACAGCACTTCTCGCACAAAAGCCCTCCAAGAACCAAACTAAACTTAGATTGCCCAAGAATACGAATACCGCATGAAACACAAGAATCAAAATGCGGCTTAAAACCCGACAAAGCAAGCATCTTAATCTTAAAGATAGTTAAAATTCTTTCAGGTGTAATTGTTGATTTAAGTTCCTTTAGGCAATTCGCAGATAAATCAAAAACTTCCTCGTTCTTGTCTTCCTGAGGCATTACTGCGCTGATTAACTCCATCATAAAACTTGCCATTGTGGTTTTAGTAATATCCTGCCTGATAGCTTCACAATTATCACGAGCATCACACTGGCTCACTAAATGAAGGTCAGAATTGCGCTTTCTATAAAAAATTATTTCATTGTGAGAAAACGGCTCAACAGTGCTGGCAAATTTCCTCGGCTCAGCCCTTATTCCCTTTAATAAACCGCTCACCTTGCCATGATCACGGGTAAAAAAGTAAGCAATAAGGCTTGTCTCTCGGAAATTAAAACGACTCAAAACTATAGCTTCGGTTTTATGGATTGACATGTTTATTTACAGTCTAAAAACGCAAGAATTTTTTCTGCTTTATCTTGCATTATATTCCTTTGCTTAATGGTTAAATCATTATAACCCAAGAGATGTAAAACTCCATGCACAACGTATAATTCCAATTCATAATTACAAGTAGTGCCAAATCGTTTTGCATTTAATACCGCAGTTTCAGCGGAAACTACAATATCTGCAATAATTTTTTTCTTATTTTCAGGGCATAAATCAAACGTCAAAACATCTGTCGCAAGATTACAATGATGAAATTCACGGTTAAGCTTTTTTATGATTCTATCATCGACGAAACAAACGGTAATCTCACAGAACTTTTTACAACGAGCTTTAGATAAGGCCGTAAGAATTATTCTTTTTATTCTTATGGCAACGATGGGAACTTTTTTCTGAAAATCTTTTATTTCTAAATGCGCCCTACAAGAACCTGGCCCTTTAATCACTTCTTATGCTCTTCAGGATAATTTATGCGGCTGTGATATATACCACCTAAAACGCGAATAAATACTTCCGAAATCTTCTCTAAATCTTTTAATGTCAAATCACATTCATCAAGCTGTCCATCAATAAATTTATTATTAATGACTTTATGCACAATTTCAGAAATCTTGCCGGCAGTAGGCTCTTTTAAAGCACGGCTTGCTGCTTCAACAGAATCAGCAAGTAAAACTATGGCAGTTTCTTTTGTAGTCGGCTTGGGACAATGATAGCGAAAACCGTCTTCTTTTACTTCATGATCCTCCTCTAATTTCTCAAGTGCCCGACGGTAGAAATAATAAACCAAGCTGTTCCCATGATGCTGTTCAATAAAATCAGTGATTGACTGGCTTAGGCGGAATTTCTTAGCAAGTTCAACGCCTTCTTTTACATGGTTCATAATAATAAGCTTGCTCATCTCAGGAGAAAGCGCATCATGTTTACTTTCCCTTACTTCCTGATTTTCGCTAAAATATTCAGCTTTATCAAGCTTTCCAATGTCGTGGTAATAGGCTCCAACCCGAGCCAATAAAGCATTAGCTCCTACTGCGCGGCAAGCGCTCTCCGAAAGATTTCCAACCACAAGACTGTGGTGATACGTTCCCGGAGCCTCCATTACCAAACGTTGTAAAAGCGGTTGGTTAAAATCAGCTAATTCTAAAAGGCTGATATTTGTGACCGTATTAAATAAATATTCAAAAATCGGCAATATTCCTAAAACGATAATGCTTGAAACGAGCCCATTAATAAAAAGGGAAACATAGCGCAGCGGAAAACCTATCCAAAAACGCTCCATAAAAATGAAAACCAAAACCTGAATTACACCCACAGCAATTCCTGCGCGAATTACTGTAGTGCGTTTGCGTGTTCCTTTTGCAAAAATACAACCTGAAATTCCCGAGGCAAAAAATAAAATTGCAACTAAAAAAGAGTTTGAAGAAACAAAGGCAACAGAAAGAGAAATTGCTAAAGTTAATAAAAGAGACAGCTCTAAATTATTAAACAGTAAAATACTTAAAAGCGGAACTAAAGAGAATGGGATCAGATAAACAGGAAGATTATAGTTTATTGTAAAATAGCTTGGCACAAAAGCCAGCAAGAAAAGAAAAATTAAATATAGATGCTGCGGAACCTTTAAATTAGGCTGCCTGCTTTTTGCATAACAATGTAAGAGTAATAAAACAAAAGGCACTCCTATATTTATTTTAGCAAAAGCTGCAAAAAGAAAACCTGCTATGGCGAATATGTAGGTTTTTATTTCTTTTTTACCGGACAGTTTTGTCATAAGCTTCAATAATCCTTTGTACCAAAGCATGACGCACAACGTCAGAACCGGTAAAATAAATAAATCTTATCCCTTCAATATCTTTTAGAATATCCTGCGCCTGCAAAAGTCCAATAGGTTTTCCATCAGGGAGGTCGCTTTGGGTCATATCTCCGGTAATCACAACTTTGGAATCGAAACCAAGTCGAGTCAAAAACATCTTCATCTGTTCAGCTGTACAATTCTGAGCCTCATCCAAAATAATAAAAGCATCATTTAATGTCCGGCCGCGCATATACGCAAGAGGAGCAACCTCAATAATACCAGTTTCAAGGTATTTCTCGATTCGCTCTGCTTCCATCATATCATAAAGCGCATCATAAAGCGGACGCAAATACGGCGATATTTTTTCATACATGTCGCCGGGCAAATAACCAAGAGATTCGCCAGCTTCAATCGCAGGGCGAGTGAGAATAATTCTGCGCACCTCATGCTTTTTAAGCGCCTCCACTGCACAAGCCATGGCCAAATATGTTTTTCCTGTTCCTGCAGGGCCAACACCGAAAACTATATCAAATTTCTTAATTGCCTCAAAATATTCAGTCTGCCCGTTTGTCCTGGGGCCAATCTGCCTTGTATTAGGCAGACGCCTTGCCATATTCAGACTTGGAAGTTCAACAAAAGAAGAAGGAGCAATTTGTGCAGCAGGCTTTTCAGAAGTAGAGCCTTTTTTAAATTTGTTAATCAAGCCAGACAGATCCATCATACCTAAATCAGTCTGACCTGAACGCACAGCGCTTAAAATATATTCCACCAACGCTGATGTTTTCTTAACATTAGCAGTCACACCAGAAATTCTAAGGTCATCTCCGCGGATGCTTAGATTAACATCAAATTCTTTTTCAATAATTTTAATGTTTTCATCGCGCAAACCACAAAGCACCTGAGTTTCCTGGTGCGACTCTAATTTTATGATTTTATTCATTTATTTCAAATTCTCTCTTGGCTCAACCATCGCCTCAGGGCTCTTAAAATCTGCAGTAACCGGTATATTTAACACCTGTCCGGGCCTTACTCTATCCGGTGATTTTAGAAACTCTTTGTTGGCATCATAGATCTTGGTCCATTTTCTGGTAGTACCATAGAATTTCTTGGAAATCTTTTGCAATGTATCATTTTTCTGAACGGTATATTTCTCAAATCCGCCTGAAACAACAGATTCATTTTCAGTAGTTTCGGGAATCGCACTTTGTGTAACATAACCCTGATTTCCTTCTGTATAAGCTTCTTCTGTTTTAGAAGAAACTTCAGGACATGCTGCTTTATCTTTTTTCATCTTAAAAGGAGAACCAATCTCGATTTCAAAAACTTGAGTGGTACGATCCGGCTTTCTTTCTTTTTCAGAACCTGCTGGAGGCTGCCCTTGTAAATAACCACGATTACCATCGGATAAGCTTTGATCAATTCTATCTCTTGTTAAAGGATATGTTCTTACGGTGCAACCTGATAAAACCAAAATAAAACCTAATCCCAGAACTGCTAAAACACCTCTTAAACTCATTTCTCCCTCCCTCTTTAAAACTGTTAATAATTTCTAAGTTTATTTAGCCTTTTTTATTACCGCAATGCCCAGCTCCTTTAACTGCCTCTCGTCAACATCCGAAGGAGCACTGGTTAATGGACAAGCGCCAGTGCTGGTTTTTGGAAAAGTTATTACCTCGCGAATACTTTCTTCTCCGGATAAAATCGTAAGTAAGCGATCCAAACCATAAGCAACTCCAGCATGAGGAGGCGCTCCATATTGAAACGCTTCCAATAAAAATCCAAACCTCTTACGCGCATCTTCGCCGCTAATGCCAATCATCTTAAAAATTCTCTCCTGCAGACTCTGGCTGTGAATTCTAATAGAACCTGAACCAATTTCATTACCATTTAACACCAAATCATAGGAACGCGATTTGACTTTTGCTGGATCTGACTCCAAGATTGCTAAATCTTCTGATGCAGGAGATGTAAACGGATGGTGTTCGCTCTCCCAGCGCTTTTCCTCATTATTGTATTTAAACAAAGGAAAATCAACGACCCAAACAAAAGCAAATTCAGAATTTAATTCTTTGCGTAAATCAGGCTTATCTGATTTATATTTTTCCTGAGCCTGAGCATAAGTTAAGCGAGGAAAAGGAATTTTTATTTCAATGCCTTTTAGTTCCTTAAGCACCAGCTGCATCAATTGCTCACTAAGGTTAAAAATATCTTCTTCCTCTACAAACGACATCTCCAGATCCAATTGAGTAAACTCAGGCTGACGGTCAGCACGCAAATCTTCATCACGAAAACACTTTGCAATTTGATAATAACGCTCGATCCCCGAAACCATCAAAATCTGCTTAAATAACTGCGGTGACTGCGGAAGGGCATAAAACTGCCCCAAGTTAAGCCTTGAAGGCACCAGGTAGTCACGTGCGCCTTCAGGAGTAGATTTTGTAAGTATGGGTGTTTCGCATTCAATAAAATCCCTTGCTGATAGAAAATTTCGGATAATCTTGTAAAGATTACTTCTTAATTCAAGATTTCCAAAAACTTTTTTCCTGCGCAAATCAAGATAACGATATTTTAACCGGCTTTCTTCTGAAACATTAATCTCCTCCTGAATTTCAAAAGGCGGATTAAGGCTAGGATTTAAAATCTCTACATTCTTCGCTAAAACCTCAACTTCACCTGTTGAAAGCTTAGGATTTATCGTGCCTTGTGGCCGCGGGTTTACCACGCCTGTAATTTTAATTACAAATTCACTACGCAAATCTTGAGCAATTTTATAGCTTTCACCAGCATCTCTTGGAATAAAAGTTACCTGGGTTAAACCGTATCTATCGCGAATATCAATAAAGATTAATTTTCCGTGATCCCTACGAGTTGCCACCCAGCCGCAAAGCACAACTTCTTTACCAACATCAGATTTTGTCAACTGTCCGCATGTATGAGTTCTTAACATTTAATTTCCTTTACTAAATTACCAAATTCAACTTCTTTTTGTTCTCCTGAATGCATATTCTTTAATGTAACTACGCCTTTTTTCAATTCATCATCACCGATAATAAGGACTGTACCAGCAGTTAAATCATTTGCCTTGCGCATAGCTGCTTTTAATGACTTATTCTCATAATCAGTATCCGCAATAATATCATTACTACGCAATAAATCCAGTAATTTTATTGTTTCTTTTTTAGCTGCTTGGCCCAATGCAACTATATAAACTAAATCTTTTTGCGCCTTAGTTTCTGAATTCTGCATAACAAGCAGCAATCTTTCTACTCCAA
>JACROS010000010.1:10720-13438 GCA_016214325.1 Candidatus Omnitrophota bacterium
CAAAACCAATTGCCCCTAGATCCTGCCCGCCTAATTCTTTAACCAGGTTATTATACCTTCCTCCAGCACCTAATGCATCCTGCGCACCTAAATCAGGATGAGAAATCTCAAACACTGTGCCAGTATAATAATCTAAACCTCGCACTAAATAAGGCACAATTTCAAAATTAACCCTTAAATCAGCAAGTCCTTCTTGCACTCTCAAAAAATGCCCTTTACATTCCGGACAAAGATAAGATTCAAAAATATTTAGCTCACGAACTGTTTTCTGACATTCTTCATTTTTACAATCTAAAATACGCAAAGGATTCTTCTGATAACGCAATTGGCAATCTTGACAAAGAGAATGTATTTTATCTTTAAGAGCATCTTGAAGGCTTATGTTGAACTTCGTTTTATCTTTTTGACAACCCAAGCTGTTAATTTTGATTTTATAACCAGAAATACCGAAACGAGCAAGTAAAGTATTTGCTAAAGAAATCAACTCAATATCTAAATCAGCATCTACAGAACCTATTGCTTCGCAGCCAATATGATGAAACTGGCGCAACCTTCCTTTTTGCGGCCGCTCAAGCCTAAACATCGGACCGATATAATATAGTTTTAAGAAACCATTTGTTTTATCCAAATTATTTTCAATATAACTTCGTACCACAGAAGCCGTGCCTTCAGGGCGCAAAGCATAAGTATCTTCATTGTTGTGGATCAAAAACATCTGTTTTTGGACAATTTCTGCAGATTCACCAAGGCTGCGGTTAAATAAAGCAGCATCTTCAATCACAGGAGGACGGATTTCTTTATAATTATACAAAGAAAAAACCTGACGGCTAGTTTGTTCAATTTGTTGCCACAAAACTACCTCATCAGGCAGAATATCTTTTGTTCCGGCAATTCTTTTATACATAGTAATTTTACTTCAAAGACAAATCAACAAGATTTCGCGTACAGAAGGGAATTATTTAATTTTTTGCTTCATCTCCAAGCCAGATTTAAATACAACTACTTTTCTGGGAGGGACAGGAATTACCTGATTAGTACGTGGATTCCTTCCAGTGCGGCTCTTTCTCTGTTTAATCTTAAAAACCCCAAAATTTCTCAGCTCAATCTTCTCGCCTCTAACAAGCGCTTCAACAATGCAGTAAAAAGTCATTTGCACAACTTTCTTAACATCAATCTGCTTTAAACCGCTTGCATCCGATACCTTCAGAATTATATCTTTTTTAGTCATTTTCGCGCCTCCCTCTTTGCTAACTATAATAAATCCAAAAACTTACGCTGTCAAGGAATTTTAGACTACCAAAGTGGGAATGATACCATACATCGTTACCCCCCTACTTATAAGGGAAGGTTAACTAAATTAGTTTGTATAAGTAAAGAAGTTTTCAAAAAGCTGTGTTTATTAACACGGGAATTTTATGCTCATGCAAAACACCTATACTCTCTTCACATGACCGTAAGGAAACTACCTACTCTGAATATGCCCCAACCAAGATTTGGCAGACACGTTACAGTGAATTCTGGCAATGGCAAAGAGTCAGTGAATGGTTTCGTGAATACAGACAAGATGAAATAACAAATGAAAAGAGGCACATAATAGCGTAGAGTGTCTTCTTAGCGAAAGGAGAACTCTACTATGTGCCCAATGTCATATTATCAAAATATGCGTAATTGTAAAGATAAACGAGCACACAGATACCAGATGATTCAATACGCGCTTAAGCATGGAATTAAGCCTGCAGCAAGGCTTTTCCACACATCTTCTCCGGTAGTACGTAAATGGCTCACAAGATTCAAAGAGCACGGCTATGACGGCTTACTTGACTTATCCTACAGGCCGAAGCATTCTCCGCGCGCAACTACTCAAAGTATCAAAAATCATATTGTTAGCCTTAAGAAGAAATACCGTCGTCTAGGAGCTGCTCAGGTTAAAATCCTAGAGAAGTTATCGCAAGCACCTAAAACTATCCGTAAAATCTGGAAAGAAGCCAATGTAGCGCTACACCGGCGTAAAAAGAAATACATTACCAAGCAAAACTTACGCGAAGTTAAAAAGAAGTTTTATCTCTTCCAGCAATGCTGTGAGGATACTAAGGACCTTATTGATATACCTGAATACTGGCCTCAGATGAAACGGCTTAATCTACCAAAAGTACAATATACCCGCAGGGAAGTAAGCTGCGGCATACTCTTTACAGGATATGCTAATGAACGTTCACTGATACATGCTACTCTATTTGCAGCATATATCAATCATCATATGAAGAAATATAATGCACTACCTGAAGATTCAGCACGTTTACAGACAGATAACGGTTCTGAATTCATCGGTTCATGGAATGCTAAAGAGCCTTCAGCTTACACCAAAATGGTAGAATCCTTACCAGGACAAGAACATACCACGATCTTCCCAGGAGCACACAGGATGCAAGCTGATGTTGAAACAGTGCATAGCCTTATGGAGACAGAATTCTACGAGATAGAACAATTCAGCAATAGAGCTGACTTTATAGCTAGAGCCAATACTTATCAGCTATTCTTTAATCTCAAACGACCCAATACTTACAAAGAGCATAAAACACCTTGGCAATTAGCCCTAGAGAAAAAACCTGATCTAGATAAACGGCTGTTGATGACGGCTGCTGTTGATTTAGATGAACTACTTAAGGCTTACCTTGCTTCTTTGGCTCAAGGGGGTAAGAATGTGTTGACCGATCCCTT
>JACROS010000011.1 GCA_016214325.1 Candidatus Omnitrophota bacterium
CCAATAGCCACTGGCCCTCTCTCTTCAGTGCGGATACGCACACATTCAGATAGGTCTAAAACAAATATCTTCCCGTCTCCAGTTTCACCGGTCCTAGCTCCATTAACAATAGCATTGATAGTCGGCTCCAGGAAATTATCATTCACTGCTATCTCAAGCCTGATTTTACGCAAGAGATTTCCTGTTTCTTTGGCGCCACGGTAAACTTCAGTAACACCTTTCTGTCTACCATGCCCCAATACTTCACTTACGGTAATTAAATTAATTTCCTGCTTATACAATTCTTCTTTAACTGCTTCCAATTTATATGGCTGAATTATTGCTATTACTAGTTTCATTTTAACCTCCAGATTTTACCGTAGCTCGTATTTTGTTCAAAGCATTCTAATAACAGAATACAAGCTACGGAATTATTTATTCTAAAACTGTGTATGCCCTTTCATGATGCTGAGTTAAATCTAAACCAATAACCTCATCTTTCTCCGAAACCCTGATCCCGATAAACAAATCCACCAATTTATAAATAACAAAAGTTGTAACAGCTGTATAAACAATAGTAACAAGCACTGTTATTAACTGCACCAGAAATTGCTTTGGATTACCAAAAAACAAACCATCTGCTCCGGCAGGATTAATTGCTTTGGAAGCAAATAGTCCCGTTGCCAAAGCGCCCCAAATTCCACCAACACAATGCACCCCAAAAGCATCCAGTGCATCATCATATCCTAATTTTGGCTTTATAATTGTTACTGCTATAAAACAAAATACGCTTACTAATAACCCAATTATAATTGCTGGTACTACCCCCACGAAACCAGCCGCAGGAGTAATTGCCACGAGGCCAGCTACTGCTCCACTAACTGTACCAAAAAGAGTCGCCTTGCCATTACGTAACCACTCTATCAATGCCCAAGAAAGGCCTGCTGCAGCTGCTGCAGTATTAGTAACCACAAATGCGTTTACTGCCAAGCCGTTTGCCGCCAAGGCGCTTCCTGCGTTGAAACCAAACCATCCAAACCACAATAAAGCCGTTCCTAAAACTACGAAAGGCAAATTATGTGGAGCTGGCAAATGATGATCAAGATTTTTTCTTCGGCCAATAATAATCGCAGTCACAATTGCAGCTATACCTGCATTAATATGCACAACTGTGCCGCCGGCAAAATCTAAAGCACCTAAATTTCTAAGAAATCCACCCATCCCCCAAACCCAATGGCAAAGCGGATTATATACAAAAGTAGCCCAAAGTACGGTAAAAATTAAAAATGCCGAGAATTTCATCCTCTCAGCAAAAGCTCCAATAATAAGCGCTGGAGTTATAATTGCAAACATCGCCTGGAAAATCATAAATGCCTGATGAGGAATCGTCGCAGCATAATCTGTATACGGCTCAAGACCCACGCCATTTAAAGCAAACCAACTAAACCCTCCCCAAAAACCTTTCCCAGGAGCAAATGACAAGCTGTACCCAAACAAAACCCACTGCAGACTCAAAACACACAAAACAATAAAACACTGCATCAAAACCCCAAGGATATTTTTGCGCCTAACCATACCCCCGTAAAAAAACGCCAATCCTGGCGTCATAAGCATTACTAACGCCGAAGACATCAACACCCATGCTGTATCACCTGCATTAATCATTTTTTCCTCCCTTGTTAAAAATCCACATCTAATTGAAAAGTAACTGTATTTCTTAAGTTTTTATTGTTATAAATATCGTAACCAAAAATAGCTGAAATGTTATTCGTAAACTTCCAGGCAAAGCCAAAATTAAGCGCTCCATAGGAAGATTGAGTCCCCTGATAATCAACACAAAGCCAAAGCTTGTCAGATATTTCTGACATAGTGCGCTCCCAGGCAAATAACGGGCCAATGTTATCGCGTTCAGAATCTTTATCACGCAATAGCTTTGCATTACCGTTAAAATAACCGGCAGAAAATCTTCCTAAATTAAACTTTCCAATATTAATCGTTTTCGCTCCCCTAAGATACCAAACATTATTATTTGTTTTATTGCGCTTTGTACCAGCATCATACACTCCGATGGCAAAAGCAGGCATGTTCTTAAAATAAGCATCTTCGCCAACACCTGCTTTAAAATGAAAATAGAACGGATACGTATCTAACGAAGAGCCAAAACCCTTCTTATAATCAAAACCTGTCTCAGCCATAATTTTACCCAAAGGCTGCCAAACACGGCCCAATAAATTATCTTCAGGCTTATCCGACAACAAACTAAACGTAGGCCCATAGATTTGCTGAATATAAGTTTTTGTTTCATTCTTGTCCTTGCTTCTTACTGGAAAATACAAATCTGCACCAAGATGCACCTTCTTATACGGCTGAATATCAGTTGACGGCGACCAAATTAAAGTTGTAGGAGTAGCAAAAACCACTGCCACATTTAAAATAATAAACAAGAATCCAAGAATAATCACTGTTGTTCTTTTCATTTATTTATCCTCCATAAATATAAAAGCGCCTTTCTATCCGTCGCTGGAACAAGAAAGACGCCTGCGTCTTAAAATTACCCTATAAATAAAAAAGCGTTCTTTATAGAACGCCTGTGTTTTATACACCTCTGTGTGTATTTGCTGCAAAAAGCTTAATCTTACATTACTACAAGTATGAAAAAGTTTATCCTGGTAACCTAATTCTTATATTTCTTACATTTATCTCTTATTTTTGCCATCATTTTCACTACCCGCACATGAGAGACTCCGCAACGGCTTCCAATCTCTCTAGTAGTCAAACCATCAGCAAATAATCTTAAAAGCTCTTTTTCACGAGTTGTGAAGCCGTTATTAAAAATTGTTTCAGCAAGCAACCTGTCATTTAATACATTAAGAAAGTTATCTGCAGAAACATCTCTAAGAGACATGGTTTCCTCAAGGCTACTGCTATCCTCATTAACAATTGCTTCAATACTGACAAGCCTTGATTTATCTTTTGTTTTACGCAAGTAATTCCTTAAATGGAAATAACAACCCTGCAATATATAACTTTCAGTTTTATCTATAAGCTTACCAGATGAATAATCCTGCCAAAGATAAACTAGTGCCTCCTGGTAAAGATCGTCATTGCTAAGGAAACGGCAATATCCGTTTAATTTGTAGGTTATTCTCTTTAATACAGGAGAAATTTTCTTTACTATTTGCTCAAATTCCATGTTTTATCCTCTTATAAAACAAAAAGCGCCCGTAATCCAAGAAACCGGATTTCGGACGCCTCAGTCCAAAAAAAAGTCTTCGCGGCATATCAACTTTGCCTTGAAGACCTCTGTGTCATGATTACATCGCTGTAATTAACTAAAGTTTACCACAAAACGCCAACTTGTCAAGTCTTGCCTTTAATATCTTTGGCTAAAATTATAGCATCAGCAATCTCGCGCATGGTTTTACGGGTATCCATGCTTTGTTTCTGAATCAAGCGAAACGCTTCAGAAGAAGAAATATTTGCTTCCTGAGAGAGAATGTCTTTTGCGCGTTCAATGAGTTTACGGGTAGTTAATGCCTCCTCAGCGCTTCGCGCACGAAGGTCAAGCTCTGCATTCTCAATAGCAACTGCTGCCTGATTGGCAAGAGCAGTCAATACGTCTATTTCTTGTTTAGAAAACTTATGTTTCTTAGAAGTATAACAATTCAACACTCCAATGACCCTTGATTTAACTGATAAAGGAACACAAGCCAATGAAACTAAGTTCTCAGCTTTTGCAATATCTCGGTTCAAATAACGCGAATCTGTTCTTACATCATCAATATACACAGCCTTATTCTCCGAAGCAACAACTCCGGCAATACCCTGCCCTAGCTTAATATTCGGCTTTTTGTTATAAGCTTCCGAGATAGATTGCGTTGCCCGCACTACCAACTCTTTTTTTTTTTTTTTTAATAACAAAAGCGAAGAAACTTTAGTATTCTAAGAAATACGCACATAATTATCCAGGCTACTGCCAAAAGCAGAACCAGGCACAACAGCTACTTTCTGATCTTTTAACAAGCCCTGCGCAAAATCAATTGCATTCATCCCAGTTTTCTTTATTGAAGGAAATGCATAAAAAGCACCTTGCGGCTTATGACAATCCAAGCCAATATTATTTAAGCCGTCAATAACAAACTCCCGCCTTCTCTTATACTCACGCTTCATCTCTTCAACAAACTTTCTTCCCGAAGTTACTGCCTCAGCAGCTGCCATTTGAGCGGTAATAGAAACACACATAATTGTATACTGATGAATTTTGGTCATTGCAGCAATAATTTCCTTCGGCCCGCAGGCAAAACCTACGCGCCAGCCAGTCATGGCATAGCTCTTAGAAAAGCCATCCAGATAAACAGTATTTTCTTTTGCGCCAGGCAAGGTAGCAAAATGGGTATGTTCAAAATCATAGGTCAAATCACAATAAACCTCATCAGAAATTACCAAAATGTTATGTTTGAGCAATATTTTATTAATTTCAGAAAGCTCTTTTTTTGTATAAGAAACGCCTGTGGGGTTTGCCGGATAATTAAGAATTATTGCCTTGGTTTTTTTATCAATATTCTTTTCCAGCTCCTTGGGATTAATTTTAAAAGCATTCTTTGCTGTATTAATATAAACTGGGATACCGCCTGCTAATTCTGTAACCGGGCCGTATGAAACATAACTTGGCTGTGGAACAATTACCTTATCCCCCGGCTCAAGAATAGAACGCAAAACTAAATCTACTCCCTCACTAACACCAACAGTAATTAAAATTTCCTCATCCGGGCAATATTCTAAACCACTTTTATTTTTAAGATAATTACTAATTCCTAATCTTAATTTGTACAAACCCTTATTAGACGTATAGGACGTAAATCCGCTTTCAAGAGAATAAATCCCTGCCTCGCGTATCGGCCAAGGAGTAACAAAATCAGGCTCACCCACACCCAAAGAAATAACATCCTTCATTCCAAGAACCAAGTCAAAAAAAGCCCTAATTCCTGAAGGCTGCATTTGTTCCACTTTTTTAGAAATTATCATTGTTATTGGATTTGTTGGGTTATTGGGTTAGATCAATTTAATCAATAACCCAAGTAACTAAACTTTAATACGAAATAGCTATTCTCTTGTTTTCTTCTTTGTGCTTTAAAATTACTCCATCTTCTTTATATTTCTTTAAAAGAAAATGTGTAACTGTCCCGCGGACATTTTCAAGACACGCCAATTTTTCTGCAACAAAACGGGATATATCATGTATGGTCTTACCTTCAATTACCACCAAAAGATCATACGTCCCGGAAATTAAATAACAGCTGGTTACCTCGGGAAAAGAATATATCCGCTCGGCAATCTTTTCAAATCCTAAATCTTTCTGAGGCACAACATTTACTTCAATAAGCGCACGGGCAAGAGAATCTTCCCTGCGCACCAATTCTTTATTAATTACCGCCTTATATTTAAGGATAATACCGCTTTTTTCCATTTTCTTAATTTCATCTTTTACTGCCTGCGGCTTTAATTTTAACATCTTTGCAATTTCTTCAGGAGTAATCCGCCCATCTTTTTCTAGAATTTCAAGTATTTCATTCATTTTATCCTCCTAATAAAAACTAAATTAAACAAATCTTCGGGCCTTGACGCTTGTGCTCAGAAAGCTTGTGCATCTTAACCACCTTTGAAACCTTTATTTTAGAAGCAGACTGCTTTCTATTTTTGTACATACAATCCAAAATATCATCCAATTCCAAATAGGTGATTCCCATTTCTTTTTCATCGGTTTGACCCGGCCAAAGCCCAGCAGTTGGCGGCTTAGTTATAATTTGTTCAGGAATCTTTAATTCTTTAGCAAGTGCTACTACTTGTCTTTTTAATAAACATCCTATAGGCAGAATATCCGTTGCCCCGTCGCCATGCTTTGTAAAATACCCAACGCTTAATTCTGATTTATTTCCTGTACCGGCAACTAAATAATTATATTTATTGGCAAAATAATAAAGCGTGAGCATCCTCAGGCGCGGCTTAAGATTAGCTCTTGCCATTGGGCTTGCCTCGGGAAGAATCTTTGTTAAACTATCAAATATATTTGATAAATCTAATAGCTTAGTTTGTATGCCTAAATTCTTTGCCAGCAGTTTTGCATCAGCTAAATCCTGCGGCTGGCTATGGCATGGCAAGAATAGGCCTAAAACATTATTCTTTCCCACAGCCTCTTTTGATAAAGCTGCCACCACGCTTGAATCTATTCCGCCAGATAAGCCAAGCACAATACCCTTAGCGCCAGAAGCTTTTATTTCTTTCTTGATCCAATTTACGATTTTACTTCGCATATTTATCCTGAATGTTGTATAAAAACATTTTATACCAAAAACAAAGCCTGTCAACGCGTATATGCCAATGGATATTTTAGAATCTAATGCTGAGATTACTCACCAAGACATTTGTGTATGTCCATTTGCCGGCAGGCTTCTTGGAATTAAGCATATAACCAACATTTAAAGAAAAATTCTTATTAAAAGTATACCCTACGCCCACTGAACTGCGATGCTCGGTAATACGGTCAAGTTTACAATCATAAAAAGGCTCTTCGCTTATAAACGGGCCGATTTCCTGAGTGCCAAAAATCTTGAAACCCTTATAAAACTTCAGGCTATTGCGAAAAACAGTTTTTGCCTTGTCGTAATCATATTGAAAACGCAAACGATTAGAAATCTTTGTATTAAAAAACTTTTCCAGGCTAAATTTAAAAGTATTATCCAAATAAGATATCTCTGAACCATCCCACAAAGCTCCGGTATTTCTATCCTGATGCACATAATAAGGCGTTATCTCCCAAAATTTATTAATTTTAAAAGAAACTCCGGTTTCAAGTTTAAATAAATATTGATAACTCATATCCTTCTTAAACCGCCACTCAGGAAGAACAACAAAACTTATCTTATCGGTAATTTCATAAGTAAATGTCTCCAGATTCCAATATTCCCAATCGCGGTCAGCATAAGAAAGATTCCAAGAAATAAAGATGCCTATCGTTATTAAAAAACAAACAATTAATTTTATCATCGGTTTATTTTATAATTTCTCAGGATGGTGTTTTACCACTTTTGCCTCTATCATATAAATTACATCCTCAGCAATGTTGGTAGTGTGGTCGCAAATCCGCTCCAAATGCCTAGCAATTAAAAGCAAGGGCACAGCGCGGTCAGCAGTTTTTGGATCCTTAGCCATGTAATCATTTACCAATTCATCAGAAACAAAATTACGCAGCCTATCAGCTTCGGGGTCGCTAAGCAGCACCTTTTTAGCTAAATCTACATCGCGCTTTATAAAAGCATTAATAGCATCGCGCACCATATTTTGGGCAATAACAGAAAGCTTGGGAATATCCACCAAAGGTTTTAATAAAGGTTTATCCGCGATTTCTAAAACGCGCTGACTAATATCTAGAGCCAAGTCCGCAATGCGTTCAAGCTCAGCATTTATCTTCATGCCGGTAGTCAAAAACCTTAAATCACTAGCCATTGGCTGATGCCGGGCAATTAAATCAATACAGCGCTCATCAATGGATAGTTCCAATTCGTCAATTTTATCATCTGCCTTAATTACTTCCTGAGCAAGCAGCTTGTCCCGACTCTTCAGCGCCTCAATTGATTTATAAATTGCCTCTTGAGCCAATACACCCATCTTCAAGATATCCCTGTGCAATTCTTTCAACTCTTCATCAAAATGCCTTTGCATTATAGTCTCCCTTCTTACCCATACCTGCCAGTTATATAATCCTCTGTGCGCTTATCTAAAGGATTAGTAAAAATATTATCCGTTTTTCCAAATTCAATCAATTCTCCTAAAAGCATAAATCCGGTATCATCAGAAATTCGCGCTGCCTGCTGCATACTATGCGTCACAATTATTATCGTATAATTATTTTTTAATTCTCGCATTAATTCTTCAATACGCTGGGTCGCCTGCGGGTCAAGTGTAGAACAAGGTTCATCCATCAATAAAACTTCCGGCTTAACTGCCACAAGACGGGCAATACAAAGCCTTTGCTTTTGCTCTAACGATAAACTCAATGCTGATTTGTGCAATTTATCTTTTAATTCGTCCCATAATAACACTGACCTCAGGCTATTTTCTGCCAAAGAATCAAGCTCGGGCTTACGCAAAGAATTATGGACCCGCTGTCCAAAAACCACATTTTCATAAATTGATAGTGGAAAAGGATTCGGCCGCTGAAAAACCATGCCGATCTTTTTTCTTAAATCCACCAAATCTATGCCTTTATCTAAAATGTTTTCCTGGTCGACAATAATTTCTCCGCTTGTGCGCACACCTTCAATTAAATCATTCATGCGGTTAAAAATACGCAACAATGTTGACTTGCCGCAGCCAGAAGGCCCGATAATAGCAGTAATTTTATTTTCGCTAAAAGAAGCATTGACGTTTTTGACCGCCTGAAAATCACCATACCATAAATTTAAATTCTTAGTAATAATTTTATACATTTTCTAAAAATTGTAATTCGTAAAACGTAATCCGTAAACCGTAATTAATGGTTTAAAATTACAATTTACCATTTACGGATTACCAATTACGTATTTAATCAATTATCCAAATTTACCACTGATGTAATCATCTGTGCGCTGGTCACCTGGAGCAGTAAAAATTTTATCAGTCTGATCAACCTCAATCAACTCACCGTTAAGGAAAAAAGCCGTCCTGTCTCCAACGCGGGCAGCCTGCTTTACATTATTTGTAACCAACACTATGGTATAGCGTTGTTTTAACTTTAACATTGCCTCTTCTACTTTTGCGGTTGAGATCGGATCAAGGCCAGAACAAGGTTCATCAAACAGAATCACCTCTGGCTCAACTGCAAGTGTTCTAGCAATACAAAGCCTTTGCTGCTGGCCTCCAGAAAGTTTAAATGCAGAAATATCCAAACGGTCTTTTACCTCATCCCAAAGATAAGCTTGTTTTAAACAGCTCTCTACAATTTCTTTAAGCTTATTTTTATTTATTACCCCCTGCATCCTTGGACCATAAGCCACATTATCAAAAATTGATAAAGGCAGCGGCAAAGGAAGCGCAAAAACCATACCCACCCTACGGCGCAATTCTTCAACATCAATCTTATTAATACTTACGGAATCAAGATTCAGGTCTCCTGCCATACGGAAATTTAACTGCAATTCATTTAACCTGTTGAGCATACGAATAAAAGTGGTTTTGCCGCTATTTGACGGCCCAATCACACTTAAAATTTCATTCGCCTGCACCTCAAGATTAACTTCTCTTAAAGAGTGTACCCCCCCAAACCAAACATTAAGATTAACTATTCTAAATTTACTCATTTCTCAATCCAAAATAAATTCGCTGATTTTGTAAATAAATATCACTTTTACTTGTAGCGGGTGACGAGGCTTGATTTGAGCAGCACGTTGAAAATTTGAGCGGGCACGGATGCCCCTCTATAACCTGCCTGGCAGAGCGAAAATTTTCACCGAGCGCAGCCACGCCACGCCGGGGCGTGGCAAGCGGTGCTGCGAAAATAAGCCTCGGAACCCGCTGCCTCAAAATCGCCATAAACAAATTATAAAGCGAATTAATCCCCATCACCATTTCTTCATCTTCCTAAACTTATATCTTATAATCACCGCCACCAAATTTACTGACAGCACCATAAATAACAAAACCAAAGCTGTGCCATAACGAATTTTCTCGTCTACATTCGGCACGCACTATATTACGAATCGTCTGCCACTTACTTGCCCCTAAAGACAGGCTGACTTCACGAAATGACTGGGGCACACTTTCAAGCGCTTCCACAGAAGACGTAATAATAATCGGCAAAATCATCAGGCCCAAGGTCAATGACCCAGAAAGAATAGATGCCCCAAATTTAAAGAAAACCACAAATAGCGCCAAGCCAAACAAGCCATAAACCACCGAGGGAACCCCGGCCAAATTTACAATTGAAAGTTTAATTAAGCGAGTAAGAAAATTATCTCTGGCATATTCACTCAAATAAACCGCTGCCAACAAACCAATAGGAAGAGCAAAAGAAATCGCGCCTAAAACCAAATAAACTGTCCCAACAATTGCCGGGAAAATTCCTCCGGCGCGCATTCCCTGCCTGGGCATATCTGTTAAAAACTGCCAATTAATCGCAGGAAGGCCCTTTTGAATTATAATTATAACAATCAGGCCAACCGGCACTATGATTAAAAGCGTAGCCAGCAGTAAAAAGAAAAAAGCAATTTTCTGGGTGCGTTGAGAATTTTTCTTCATTTTCTCTTATGTAAAAATAAATCCGCAGTTACATTAATTGCAAAGCTAATCACAAACAAAACAATTCCAATAGCAAATAAAGCAAAGTAATGTTCGCTTCCTACTACAACTTCACCCATTTCAGCAGCAATTGTTGCAGTTAATGTACGCACCGGCTGTAAAATAGTATTTGGGATAACCGCAGAATTACCAGTAATCATCATCACCGCCATTGTCTCGCCAATTACTCTTCCAATTCCAAGCATCACTGCCGCTACAATTCCCGAAGAAGCCGCAGGTAAAAGTACCCGATAAATTGTCTGCCAGTGTGTTGCTCCTAAAGCAAGCGCTCCTTCTTTATAATTCTTAGGCACAGAATAAAGTGCATCCTCTGCAATAGAAACAATTGTAGGCATAGCCATAAATGCAAGCATAATTGATCCGGATAAAGCAGTCAGCCCCGTCGGGAGGTGAAAAACGCTTTTCACCCACGGCACTAAAGTCACCATCCCGATAAAACCTAAAACCACGCTGGGAATTGCTGCTAATAATTCAATACCTGATTTCAATATTTCTTTTACTTTTTGGGGAGCAACTTCAGCAATATACACAGCACAAGCAATGCCAATTGGAACAGAAATAATCGCAGCTCCTAAAGTAACCAAAAGCGAACCGAGAATTAAAGGCAGGATTCCTAACTGCGGAGGTTCAGAAATAGGATACCAGCTTTTACCAAACAAAAACTTAAAAGGAGAAACACTCTTAAAAACAGAGATGCCTTCTTTAGCCAGGAAAATAAATATGAGTATAACAAAGAAAATAGAAGCTAATCCACAAATCAGAATTAGCTTCTCTACAATAAATTCTTTAACCTTTCTCATATTTAACTGCATCAACTGCCTCATTTCCAGAATACTGTCATTTCACTGGTACAAAATCAGTCTTTAAAACAATTTCCTGGCCTTCTTTAGAAAGGCAAAAATCCATAAATTTCTTAATCTGACCCTGCGGCTCTCCATTAGTATAGAAAAATAATGGACGAGAAATTGGATACTTGCCATTAATCACGTTTTCAGCAACTGGAAAGATAAACTCCGACTTTACATCCTTTGCCACTGCAATGGCTTTTTGCTTAGGTGAAATATAACCCATTCCATAATAACCAATTGCGCCGGAATTTTGGGTAATCTCATCAGCAATTGCCTGCGAAGAAGAAAGCATCAGCGCTCCTGGAGCAAACTCTTCTTTTGAATTTGGGTCGTTCTTTCTTAAAACATGCTCTTTAAAATACACATGTGTACCGGAATTTACTTCCCGCGACAAAACTACAATCTTAAGGTCCTCTCCTCCTACTTGCTTCCAATTTGTAATCTTACCAGAGAAAACCTGCCCTAATTGATCAATAGTTAATTTACCCACTGGATTTTTTGGATTTACTACAACAGCCAAACCATCCAAAGCTACTTTTATCTCAAAAGGCTTAACCCCTTTAGCCTCGGCCAAACCAATCTCTTTTTCTTTAACATTACGAGAGCTCATAGCAATACTGCAGGTGCCGCTGATTAAACTGGAAATTCCTGTCCCTGAACCTCCGCCGGTAACAGCAACAAATTCTCCGGGGATAATTTCCATATATTTTTCCGCCCATGCCTGAGCTAAATTAACCATTGTGTCCGAACCTTTAACCTGAATACAATTCTTTGCAGAAGCTGCAAACGCTGAATTACATAAAATCAAGTTCATCAACAAAACCAAAATTATCCTAAACATATCTTCCTCCTTTTTCTGTTTTAATATTATTACTTATTAGTTAAACCCATGTTAAGCCTATGTAAAATCTATGTAAAATTAAAATTTCACGTTCCAATCAACCTGCACCACCTGATAAGGCCTTGAGTTAGGATAACCGAAATTACCCTTCATGTATTCATTGTAGTAATAGTCCAAACCCAACCAGGTATTTTTACCTAAACCAAAATCAAGACCTGCTTCGTAACCTTTAATTCCTGTTTTTCCACCATAACGGTCAGAATCCGGAAGGATATCCAAAATTGAGTCTTTTCCAAGTTTGCAGTAATTAAACTTAAACTGCCAGTCTTTCCATTTCTCTACTTTCTGTGCTCCTGCCTTAAAGCCAAGCATCCAACCAGTATCATCACCCGGAACATCTTTTACAACATTTGCAACATACTCGCCAAAAAGTGCAAAATAAGGCAGATTAAATCCAATTGCCTTAAGCGGTTCATTTATTGAAATTTCAAAAGCAGGAGTAAAATTTTTATAATTATATTTTAACCCGCCGTTAACCGTGCTATTTGTTCCTGAGCTGGCAGTTAAGGATTTACCAACTAAACCTGTAAAATTATAAAATGAAGCAGCAATCTTTGCCGAAACCGCGTCAGTTAATTGCTGTTTTAACCCACCTTGCAATACATACATCGTCGGGTCTGCCTCATCACCGGCTGCTTCTCCAATTAAAAATACACCCAAATTAGAAAATAACTCAGTTTTAGAACCCAGCTTAGCGCTCAATGCTGCTACCCCGCCCTCCGGAGTAATATCAGTATCCCAAATCAAATCTCCCGGTTCCCAAAGAGGATTTTGCATTTTACCTCCGGTAAAACTCACCCATTTCCAAGGAGAATAAGTGGCATAAGCATAATCAAGAACAATGCTCTTTTTTGTAGAACTTGAGCCTAATGTAATATTGGTTGAACGAGGATCAGTAGTTAAACCTGTGGCGATGCCAACACCTGCTTTTATTTTATCATTTACCTTCCCCTCTAACCCGAGCCTCGCACGAATACGTGCCCTATCCTGCCCGTCACGAGGAGACTGATTATTCCCAGCCAATTCCTTCGCCTGATCATGTTGATACCTTAACCTGAAATCACCTTTTAGTTTTATTGTCTGCACCCAACTTGGCAAAGAAATACTTTTACCCTGAGCAATTTCCTTTTTTACTTGCTCCTGTGTTTCAGTTTTAATTGATTGTGCCTCCCCAGGAGTAAGCACGCCTTTTTCCACAAGCTTTCCCAAAAGAATATCAATCTCGCCGGCATCAGCGTTACCCGCACCAATGACATTTATCATCATTAAAAAAGCCAAAAACAAACATACTTTAAGTTGTTTCATATATTATTTCTCCTTTTAATTAACTCCGCAATACTTTCTGATTTGACGCAGATTATTTTCCAGTTCCTTAAGTGAACCTTGTGTATAACTGCACTCAAACTTCTCAGTTTCCATGTCGTTTAAAATGTTACGCAACCTATTTAGCTGCAGCCTTAAGTGGCTGGCAACAAAATCTCTGCTAATTTCTGACATATTATTCATTATCTAAACACCTCCTTTCTTAAATATTCTGCCGATGATTACTTTTGAAATGCTCTTCATCATGGCTAAAGTATAAAATATGAGGATTAAAACTATTTGAAGATAATGTAAAATGTAGGTAAATTAAGAAAGGATATTTTAGGCATACCGCAGGCATGCCTAATTCACATCAAAAATATTAGGAAATATTGTAGGAAATTGACAAAAACAGTTACTCGCGGCTGATACTAAGGATTTTGTAACGAAGTTTTCCTGCTGGAACACTTATTTCTGTAACATCATTTATCTTGCGGTTTAAAAGCCCTGCTCCCACAGGAGAGGTGATAGAAATTTTATTTTGCTCATAATCAGATTCATCTTCAGAAACCAAAGTATACTCAAGCTCTTCTTCTGTATCTAAATCTTTTAATTTTACAGTAGCTCCGATTAAAACTTCATCATTAGACATGCCGACATCTTCAATAATATGGGCACCTGCTAATTTTGACTCAAGCTGATTGATCTTTGCTTCATTATGCGCCTGAGCTTCTTTTGCGGCATCAAATTCAGAATTCTCCGAAATATCTCCATGGGCGCGCGCCTCAGCAATTGCCTTAGATATTTCTTTTCTTTTTGTTTTCTTTAAATAATCCAACTCCTCCATCAACTTCTGATAGCCATTTTTGGTCAAATATGTGCCACTCATAATAATCAACTCTCCTTGTTTGTTTTAGAAAGAATAAACCAAAATTTTGATCCTGCGCCTTCAAGGCTCTCAACTCCGACACTGCCTCCGTGCGCCTCTATAATATGTTTTACAATTGAAAGCCCCAAGCCAGTGCCGCCTAACTCACGCGAACGCGCCTTGTCAACACGGTAAAAACGCTCAAAGATCCTTTCCAAATCCTTTTCCGGAATACCTAATCCAGTATCTTCCACAACTATTTTTATAAAACCATCCAGGTCTTGATGATAAATCTTGACTGTTCCGCCGGCACGATTAAATTTTATAGCATTATCCACTAGATTAACCAAAACCTGCCCTAATTTAACAGAATCCGCATTAACAAATAATTCTTTGGGCAGCTGATTATGAACATTAACACCTTTTATCTTTACCTGTGAATTAAACCCTTCCAATACTTTATCAAGCAGGGCAGGTATATTTGTCTTTACAAGATTAAGCGCCAAAGCCTTAGACTCAAGATATGCCAAGCTTAAAAGATCATTAATCAAAACATCAAGCCGAATTGTATGCTCATGAATAATTTCTAAAAAATGCCGGCTATTCTCTTTATCATCCAGCGCACCCTCAAGAAGGGTTTCCACAAAGCCCTTTATTGAAGTAAGCGGGGTTTTTAGTTCATGCGAAACATTTGCCACAAAATCGCGGCGCATTGCTTCAAGCTTTCTAATTTCTGTAATATCGTGTATAACAATCAAACAACCGCTTATAAAGCTCTCTCCAATAATAATCGCTGAAGCATTAATACGGAATATCCTTTGCACCGGCCAAACCAAGGACAATTCCTGAGAAATAAAATCACCATTTATTAATACTTTACTTGCAATCTCAGCAATATCATTATTCCGAATCACCTCAAGTAAATACCTGCCCAAAACTTCAGACTTCTTAATCCCAAATATATTTTCAGTTGCCGGATTTATAGAAATAATCTTTGTATCTTTATCTATTGCCAAAACACCCTCAACCATATTATCTAAAATGGCAACAGACTTTCTATTTTCTTGCTCAAGAAAGGCTACTTTACTTGCAAATGCTGCGATAAGATTATTTACGGATAAAACAAGCGGCGAAAGATTAGCTCCTGAGGAAAGTTCAACTTTTTCATTAAGACCACCCTGAGAAATACTATTTAAGCTGTCAATAAGAGAATTTATTTGTTTGTTTGTCGCAAAAATCATAGCTTATTAAACTCCATCAAAATCAAAACGATAACCATAGTTTTTAACTGTAACGATGCGTTTTGCCTGATTCTTTAGCTTTTTGCGCAAAGACATAATATGCACGTCTACAGTGCGTGTTTGGATTTCCATGGCATGATCGTAGCCCCAGATAGAATCCAAAAGGAAGTCTCGCGACAACACCCTTCCTTTTGCCTTAATTAAAGTAGTTAAGAGTTCAAATTCTTTTGAAGAAAGAACAATTTGTTTTCCCCCCACAAAAACCTGAATCTTGGGAAAATCAATAGCAATACTGCCTATCTTCATGACCTCAGCAGGCCTTTCGCTTTCTTTGCTCCGGCGCAATACCACCTTTACCCGGGCAATTAGCTCACGAATACTAAATGGCTTAGTAATATAATCATCAGCCCCCAGCTCAAGGCCAATAACCTTATCTGTCTCCTGTGATTTTGCCGTAAGCATAATCACAGGAATACCGGCGGTCTTTTCCTCTTTCTTGAGCTGCTTACACACCTCAAGGCCATCAATCTCTGGAAGCATCAAATCTAAAAGAATTAAATCTGGATGCTCCCTCTTAACCAAAACCAAAGCATCTTCGCCATCATAAGCAAAAGCAGTCCGATATCCTTCCTTTTTTAAATTATAATCCAGCATCTTAACTATATCTTTTTCATCATCTACAATCAGAATTTTCTCTTTCATTTTTCCTTACCCTTGCAGGCATTAACACATACCCCGCAAATATACTGGTCCACTAAACGCTGTTTCTGGAAATCCTTTAACTTCTCAAAGCAAACCAAATGATCAAATTCTGCCGGATTATTCTTAATTGCACCAGCCGGGCATATCTTAACACAACAAAAACAATCCCCACAACTATTCTTTACCGGCTTATCCACCTTAAGCGGGAAATTAGTTAGAATTGTAACCAAACGTAGCTGGCTGCCAAATTTATTATTTACTAATAAATTATTTCTCCCCAGCCATCCAAGCCCAGCTAACTCTCCAATTTTCTTATGCGAAAGATGCCCAGTTTGTTTTTGCCAATCAAGTATTTGCGAAGCTGGAATAGGAAGAGCTTTAAAACCTTTACTTTGAATATAATTAACCAACCGCAATGAAATCTGATCAAGAGCATTATTTACTTGACGGTAATGATGAAAATATAACCTCGTCGGAGAATCAGAAATCTCCTCAAGCACCGCTTTAGAGAGCCTAATCCCCAAGCTAATAGCATAATTCATGCCGTCTATTACTTCCTGCTTTAGGGCAAATTCGCCATGAATTTTACTAATATCTGCCACGCCAAATAAATCCACCCCTAAACCAAGGCAGAATTTTTTTACTAATAAATAATTTTTATTTTTATCCATTAAATTTTCCTTAAATAAACCATTAATATTGAAACTGCTGCCGGAGTAACTCCTGATATTCTTGAGGCCTGGCCTAAATTAAGCGGCCTAAATTTATTCAACTTCTCTTTTATCTCACGAGAAAGCCCAGAAATAATTCCATAATCCAATTCCAGGGGCAGCTTAATCTTTTCTAAATTCTTAAACCTCTCTACCTCAACAAGCTGACGCTGAATAAACCCACTATATTTTACCTCAATCTCCACTTGACGCAAAGCAAATTCCGGTATATCTATACCTAGCTCTGAGAGGCTCATTAAATTACTAAGGCTAACCTGCGGCCGCTTAAGAATATGTTCCAGAGTAACTGAATTTTGTAAACAAGGCGTAGCTGATTTTCTCAAGAAATTATTCAACTCTTGGCTAGGCCCAACTCTATGCGAGCGTAAAAACTTGATTCCATTATCTATTGCTTCTTGCTTTGTTTGCGTATTTTTAAATTCAGCATCAGAAACCAAACCCAAATCATGGCCAATTTTCCTTAAGCGTAAATCTGCATTATCCTCGCGCAGAATCAAACGGTATTCCACGCGAGAGGTGAACATGCGATAAGGCTCCTGCGTGCCTTTTGTAGTTAAATCATCTAATAAAACCCCAATATAACTATTTGCGCGCGTTAAAATTAAATGATCCTTATTCTTTGCTCGTAAACCTGCATTAATCCCAGCAACTAACCCTTGAGCTGCGGCTTCTTCATAACCAGTAGTCCCGTTAATCTGGCCAGCAATATAAAGATTGCGGATTATTTTTGACTCTAGTGTCGGGAAAAGCTGAGTTGAATCAACTACGGTATGCTCAATGCCATAACCGAAACGAATAACCCGCGCTTTTTCTAAACCTTCTACAGAATGTATAATTTCAAGCTGCACATCCTCGGGAAAACTCGTGGACAAACCATTGGGATAAATTTCATCAGTATTTAATCCTTGCGGCTCCAGAAAAACCTGGTGACGCTCTCTATCAGAAAATTTAACAATTTTATCCTCAATAGAAGGACAATACCTAACACCAGTAGCCTTAATAATTCCTCCATAAAGCGGAGAACGACTAAGATTATCCAGAATAATTTTGTGCGTCAAAGAATTAGTATAAGTAATGTGACAGGGGACTTGTTTTTGCTGAATGACCCTGGTAGAAAAAGAAAACGGGCAAGAAGGATCATCTCCATTTTGAACAATTAGTTTTGAGAAATCTATGGTATTCTTGTCTAAACGAGGACAGGTCCCAGTCTTAAACCTAAAAAGATTAAATCCCAGCTTTCTTAAACTATCCGCAAGGCCGCAACTTGCTGGCTCATTTATTCTGCCGCCCACAGTTTTATTTAAACCAATATGAATTACTCCGTCTAGGAATGTCCCCGGGCAAATCACAACACAATCCGCAGATATTTCTTCTTTCTTTGCTGTGATAACTCCATAGACCTGCGATTCTTTTATAATTAAATCTTTTACTTCTGCCTCAACTACCTCAAGATTTTCCTGCTCAAGCACCACCCGCTGCATATACTGCTGATACAACTGCATATCGACCTGCGCCCGGCTTGATTGCACTGCAGCACCCTTAGAGGCATTTAAAATCCTAAATTGAATCGCACTAAAATCAGTGGCCTTAGCCATTTCACCACCTAAAGCATCAATTTCCTTTACAAGCTGCCCTTTACCCACACCTCCCACTGCAGGGTTACAACTCAAAGCCCCAATAGTGTTACGGTTTAAAGTCAATATCGCTGTGTGTAAACCCATTCTAGCACAAGCAAGCGCTGCCTCAATCCCGGCGTGCCCTGCACCAATTACCAAAACATTATATTTTTCCATTTTTAAATATCAGAAAACAAAACTAATTTAATCATTGGCTGCCCTTTATTCACACGTTTTTTATTCACCAAAGAATTTCTTAAAACCTTATTTGATTTTCTGATGAATTCTTTCAAAATAAGCAGAGTTTGCTTTCTTTCATTTTTAAGCTTACTGCCAAAGTTAAAACGAATGCCCCGCATCACCAAAACTCCACTGCAACCACTGATATCTTTTAACTCAAATATCCCACCGGACAAAGTTACTTTAGCATTAATTTCTTCTGCCAATTGATTTACTTCTTTATTATTAAGATTAACTTGATTGTTTTTACTTCTACCTGTAGAAACTACTGCTACAAAATTAACCTTAAATACTACATTAGCTTGATCAACCTTTATACCTTGGGTAAAATCTTTTAAGGGGGGAGCGCAGAAATTTCTCTTCATTTTATTGCCTTAAAATAATCATGCGCTATAACTACTACAGTCATAGCGCATGATTAACCGCGACAGGGATATATTAAAGACTCAACATTTTGAAAAACCGCAGGCGTGGCATTTCATACATCCTTCTTCATGCCGCAATGCTCCGCCGCAATCAGGGCACACTCCAACAATATTCCCGTGCTCCTCAATTGCAGAAACTCCATTTTCATCATCGCTAGAATGTTTCATCGCCAAAGCTGAAGCCTCAACATTTGCGTTTAAATGCTGGCTATTTAAAAGTCTTTTTTCAACTACACGGGCAATCGCATCAGCACAAGAAAATATCCTTTGGCCTTTTTCCCACGATGGGCTTGGGCAGCGAATATTACGCAGCTGTTCAATAATAGATTTTACTTCTATACCCGAACGAAAACCCAATGAAACCAAACGCCCGATAGCCTCAAGCTGGCTTGCGGCACAACCGCCAGCTTTTCCCATCTGGGTAAATAACTCAAAGGGCTTTCCTTTTTCATCTTCATTAATCGTAACATATAAGTTGCCGCAACCTGTGGCAACTTTAGTAGTTGTTCCAATAGTAACTTCCGGACGCGGCCGAGGAGCAATCTCCTTTAAAGGCTGTACAGTTTCCTGCGGCTTTTTCAAATCGCTCTTGCGCATAATATTTAAAACCTGTTCCTCGCGGCTTCCATCACGATAAATTGTAATTCCTTTACAACCTAGTTCATAGGCTAATAAATACGCCCTGCGAACATCATCCATTGTGGCATCGTGGCTGAAATTAATTGTCTTAGAAGTAGCGTTATGTACATATTTCTGAAACGCTGCCTGCATACGCACATGCCATTCAGGAGAAATATCATGAGAGACCACAAAGATCTTTTTCACATCCTCAGGAATACCCTCTACGTGCTGCACTGAACCACTCTCAGCAATCTTTTCCATCAACTCTCGGTTATAAAAACCGCGCTCCTTGGCAATTTCCTCAAAAAGCGGCTCGATCTCTACGAGCTTGTCATTATCCATAACGTTGCGATAGAAAGACACGGCAAATAGCGGTTCAACACCAGAAGAACACGGCCCGGCAATAATACTAATTGTTCCAGTAGGAGCAATAGTAGTAATAGTGGCATTACGCATTTTTACCGGGGAATCCTTCTTATCATAAATACTATCCTTAAATGCCGGAAAAACTCCTTTTTGATTAGCAAGCTCCTGTGACTTCTTCATCCCCTCATTCATAATAAAAGACATCACCTTCTCAGCCAAAGCCACTGCCTCTTCGCTATTATAAGGAATGCCCATACGAATTAAAAGGCTTGCCCAACCCATAACACCAAGGCCAATTTTACGCGTTGCTTTTGTAGCTTTTTCAATCTCAGGAAGCGGGAATTTATTTACATCAATTAAATTATCTAAAAAGTGTACTGCTAAACGAGTTACTTCTTTTAATTTATCCCAATCAACCTCATAACGAGTGCCGATTTTTTTACAAAGCTTTGCCAAATTAATTGAACCAAGGTCACAGCTCTCATACGGCAGAAGCGGCTGTTCGCCACAAGGATTCGTGCTTTCAATGGCTCCTAATTTTGGCGTAGGATTCCCTTGATTTAAACGATCAATATAAATAATACCTGGCTCTCCATTTTTATGCGCCTGTTTCACCACTAAATCAAAAACTTCTTTAGGATGAATTTTTCTGACAAATTCATTACCATGCGGGTCAATCAAATCATATTCTTTATCTTCCTGCAATTTTTTCATAAAATCATCAGTAATAGCTACAGAAATATTAAAATTATTTATCTGGTCGTTGTTTTCTTTACAACAAATAAACTCCAGTATATCCGGATGATCCACGCGCAAAATCCCCATATTTGCTCCACGGCGTGTGCCGCCCTGTTTAACTGCCTCAGTTGCAGCATCATAAACTTTCATAAAAGAAACCGGGCCAGAAGCTACACCTCCAGTGGAACGCACGACTGAATTCTTTGCCCGAAGACGAGAAAAAGAAAATCCAGTACCTCCTCCGGATTTATGAATCATCGCAGTAGCTTTTAAGGTCTCAAAGATTGATTCCATTGAATCATTAACAGGAAGAGTAAAACACGCAGACAACTGCCCCAGTTCTTTCCCGGCGTTCATCAAGCAAGGCGAGTTTGGCAAAAACTCTAAATTCGTCATAATCCGATAAAATGAATCCTTAATTTGAGCAATTTCCTGCGCAGACTTCCCATAAAGTTTATCTGCATCAGCAATAGCACTTGCAACCCGCTTAAACATGCCATCTGGAGTTTCTACTACTTTTCCTTTTTCATCTTTCTTCAGATACCTGCGCTCCAAAACCTTTATTGCATTTTCAGATAACTGCAAATCCATTTTTACCTCCTCCAAGACGAAATCTTTTTAATCCCAATAAAACCTTAAATCAAGTATAGCAATGTTACAAAATTATGTCAACAAAAAAAGATACAATATATAGTGTCAAAACTAGGAAAACATACAATAAGTTGTGCCGACGAAGAAATACAAGAAATTAACTAAAGAGCTCTGCAGGATTCTCTGATGACAAGTTCTGTAGGTAAGAATACTTTCTTAAATTGCGCGGTTTTTAAAGAGCCTGAGTCTTGAGCGCCTTTTTTCATATTCATAAGGCGTTCTAATTCCTTAACCCCCTCTTCTGCCATTTTAATAAGAGGCTGCCTGACAGTAGTTAAAGATACCGGCCCATATAGCCCAGACGGATTATCATCAAAACCTACAATAGATAAATCAACCGGAATATTCTTACCCATCTCCCTTGCTACTGCCATTACCTCAAGAGCCATAGAATCAGATGCTACAAATACCGCAGTTGGCGCCTCCGGCATGCGGAACAAATTCTCAACAGCAACCCTTGCCTGGCCACGAGAGTAATCCGTTTTAAAAATGTATTTCTGGTCCACTTCAATATTGTTTTTCTTTAACCCGCGTTTATAACCCTCCAGGCGATGAGCCGCAGCCTGAGTTACAACATCTCCTGCAATATGCGCAATTCTTCTGTGCCCTAGGCTAAATAAATAATTCACTGCGTTTTCAGCACCGCCGATATTATCAACCGCTATACAGCTGACATTTAAATCCTCAACATAATAATTAATCACTACACAAGGAATATTACCGGCGAGAGCCTCTTCAAGTTGATGACGGTTGCCAATTAAATCTGCAAAGATTATCCCGCCAACTCCTCTTAAACTAAGATTAGAACGCACATCAGTTAAATGCAGTAATAAATCCAGCTTAAAAACATCGCAAAGCGTACCAATACCACGAATTAGTTCCAGAGCATAAAAAGAATAAAACACGCCTTCATAACGAGGAATTACCAAAGCTACAATATTACTTTTACCAGTAGCAAGCCTTTGTGCAAAAATAGAAGGCTCAAAATTCAGTTCTTTAATTACTTCTAACACTCTTGCTTTATTCTTTTCTTTAACGGAAGGTATTTTATTGATTACCCTTGAAACTGTAGTAATAGATACACCTGCACGGCGGGCGACATCTTCTATGGAAATACTTATAGAATCCTTTTTCTTTATACGAGTCATTTATTTCAAGAAAAACTTATCTGACTAAATCACCAATTTTAACTGGTGAATTTTCTTTCTTAATATCACAGGCAGAAATATTACTGCGCACCTGAATAACCTGCAAAAGAGCGATGGACTGATTTCCTCTATAGACATGAAAATTATCACCTTGCTTTACACCAGCATTATCACCTAAATCTATAATCAAGAAATTACTATCTCTATTTATTGCAACAACCTTTCCACCTTGGCCCAAACTATCCCTAGAGCCGGAAGTTGTTGATTGCGGGCGCACCACTATCGCCGGCAATTTCACGGACTGATCCTGTGAATCATCTTTGGTTTCTAAATCAGATGCCTTTTCTTTCACTTGGCGCGCAGAACTAAGCTGGTCTCTTATTTTATCTACATAATTAAGCTTGTCTGACAACATTGCTTCCATTTCATCCATACGCCGCGCTAAAGCATCTTTTTCTTCTTGAGTTTGCTGAAGCTTTTTCTCTAAATCAAACTTACGATTATTCAAATTCTTTAACTGACGACTCAAAAACGCATTTTCCCCTTTTATTGCTTTTAAATTCTCAGCTATCTGCGCTTTATCATTTTTCTCTCTAACTAATTCCTGAGCAATACTATCCATGACTTTCTGGTTATAAGCCATTTGCTGGGACATATCTTCTTTTTCTCTTTTTAAACCACTTAAATCAATTTCCAAAGAAGCTTTTTCTTTCATAAGCTGGTCATTATCAAGCTTGATTCCTTTTAGCTCACTGCGTAAATTAATTAATTGCAGCTCAAGGTCTGTCTTTGCCTTAAGAATTCCTGCCCAATAAACATCGTCGCTGCTGCGGGCAACAAATTGTTGCTGCACTACCTGCGCCCTCTGTTCTTCTTGCGGCTGAGATTTTGCTGTTTTTAACTTCTCTACCAAATCATCTTTTGCCCTGCTAAGCAGATCATATTTTCTCTGTAGCTCTATTTTATCTTGGCTTACACGGTCAATCTCGCGGCTAAACTCATTAACTTTATTTTCTAAACTGCGCAAATTTGCCGAATCATTTTCTGCTTTTAACTCCAGCGCAGAATTTCTCCTCTTCATTTCTTCATTTAAACGCATCAAGTTCTCTTTATCGCCTGAAGTTTGGATAAGAAGAAACAGAAAAATTAAAGTAAAAACTGCCAGTCCAATAATAATCAGCTTAGCTTTTTTATCCATTAAACCTCCTAGAATTTAACTACCAAAGCTGGGCAAACATCTTCTGCATTACCAAGCTTGCCGCACCCAAAGCCACTGCATTCTCGCGCAGGTTAGAATAAACAATCTTTAAATCATCCGTCGCTTCTCTAAAAGACCATTCTTTCACAGTTGCATTTACTTTATTTAGAAATGCATCGCCTGCTTCTTCAAAACCCCCTCCAATAATTACTGCCTGAGGGTTAAGTAAATTCACCAAAGAAGCAATTTTAATTCCCAGCCGCTTTGCCGCATTAACTAGTGCAATATTAGCCACTTCATCACCGGCACGAGCAGCAATAAACACGCTCTTTAAATCTATATTATTCATATTACTCGAGGTAATTTTTAAGAATTTATCAGCTTTTGACTTATCTTTAGAAAGCATAGACCTGGTATCTTCCACAATACCCATGTCCAGTTCCCAGCGCTTTAAGAAACAAGAATTTCCCACTTTACAATTAAAATCATCCTGTTCTTTATAGTTATAAACAGAAACTTCTCCAGCATACCCCTGGGCGCCGCGATAAGCTTCGCCATTAATAATTATCCCGCAGCCTACTCCGGAAAACATATAAATTAAGTCTTTAAAATTCTGGTCCAGCCCCAGCCACTATTCCCCAAAGCAAGCGCTCGTGGCATCATTTTCAATTAATGTCGGAATATTAAACTCTCTTTCAATTAAAGACTTTAAGGGCAAATCTACCGAAGCATAAGTATAATAATGATCCATTTTCTGCGGCCAGTGTATTGAACCATCTGCCTTATTAATTAAACCGGCAATTCCAACACCAATACCTTTAATATTAGAACTGTGTTCCTTAGAGCGCCTAAGAATTTCGCGCACAATATCAAAAAGGCACTCTGATATTTCCTTAACTGATGCCCGTGGGCGGGCAACTTGCGTTTTGGTAATAATATTTCCTTTGAGGTCCAGCAGTAGGCCAACCATGCTCATCAAATTTAAACCCACTCCAATAACATATCCTGCCTGAGCATTTAAATCTAAAAGTACCGGCCTTCTCCCGCCCTCAGAAACGTCTAACTCTTTCTCGTATACCAAATTGCGCTTAATAAATTCATCAACATAATTAGAAATGGTTACAACATTAACTCCCATTTCCTTTGAAATATCAGGCCTACTAATCGGGCCGCGGCGGCGTAAAATCTCAAGTATATCAATATTTCGTTTTTCTTTTTCGCTTAAGTCTTCTTTCCAAAAATCTAAAGTTCGCATCTAAACATCATACTTTCTCCGTGGCTTTTAGAGAATTTTATTACTTTATTTATACTACTAAAGAAAATACAAGTCAAGTAATTTTAATAAATTAGGTTAATTTACATCTTCTAGAGTGAAGCTGCGCTCCACAATCCCGCTGGGGCTGACTACTACCAAATTAATCTCCTTTGTCCCAGAGTGAATATAAGAGGTATTAAATGTTGCGGAATCATTTGCTACTGAAGGGGTTTTACCAATGTTACCAGACCAAAGATACTGCAGTTCTACTTGCATACAACCAGAAGGCGAAGCATAGGCCAAAGACTCAACTGCCACTGCTTCATCTTTTTTTGCCTTTGAAGGGGATGATTTCAAATCAATCTTACTCATATCAAGAGCAGTATACTCATCTTTAAATGAAGCATCCAGAAAAGTCTTTAGATTATATTCTATAGGCCTATCTTCTTCTAATTCGCTTAGCCGCTCTTTAGCAAGTTTTTGTGTTTCAACAAATGGATCAAGAGCCTTGCCCAACAATTTGTTATAATACTCTTTTGCTTTTTCTTTATTGCCTTCACATTGCGCCAACAAACCTAGCTGATATAAACTTGAAGCTACCTGCGCACTAACTACAGGAGATTCTTTTTGAGCTAATTTCTCAAAAAGCTCTCGCGCGCTCTTTAAATCCCTTAATGCATAAGCATTAAAGAATGCAGCCTTAAAAATTGCCTCATCTGAATAAACACTCCCAGGAAAACGTAAAAGCTCAAGATAAACATCTTTAGACAAAGTATAATCCTTCGCCTTCTCAAGATTATATGCCCTTAAATAAACTAACTGCTCATCAAAAGCCTCTTTACCACCGACACTTTCTATCTGTTTAAACATTTTTTCTGCATAAGCTGGATCATTAGCTAAATCATCATTAAACGAGAAGGATTTTGCTATTTCAACTAACGCAGGAATTATTTTATCCTTTGGCTTTCCTGAATCAACCAAACGTTTAATATAAATATCATAAATACTTTCAGACAATTCGATATTCCCGTCTTTATAAAAACTCTGTGCACTAGACAAAAGCTCTTCGTCTTTGGCGTTATTTGCTAAAAATGATTGTGAATACAATTTATACAGCTCGCGTGCTTTTAGCTTTTCGCCATAAGCCTGAAGCTGGTCGGCAACATTCTTTAAATTAACTGCATTCTTAGCATTACTAGCGCTGATTGTTGCCTGCTGCATCAAATCTTCAAGGCTTGATTCACGCAAATTGTCCTGCTGGTCACGATGAAATTTCCAAAGCACGAGCTTTACATCAAGCATTAAAGGATCTTCTGCAGGCAAAGCAGCAATGCTTTTTTGCGCAGACTGAACAATCTGATCCCTGTATTCATTGCCCTTGTTAAAATATTCATCCCAACTCTGAGCCTCTTCAAGATACCTCAACTGGTTATAACGCGAGAGAGCAATATAAAAATCTGCCCTGCCGGCAAGCTCATTCTTTTGCTTAATCAGCGAGTTTAACAAATCAACAAATTCATTATATTTATGCTCTTTGAAGAATGCGTCTGAAGCCTCCTCAAATTTAATATTTATCTCCTCGGTATTTTTCGCCTGCAGAATCTCTTTAGAGAAACGATCCACTAATAAATCTTCTGCTCCATAAACCAAGCCTGCACAATAAACAAAAGAAAGAATTAATAACAAAACCCGGCTGACTTTAAAAATTTTTCTTTTCATATTTTAACTCTCTTATTCTTTGCACTTTAAAGGGGTTTTTTTACCTTTAACTTTTTTGGGAGGATTTTTCCAGAATTCCCGCACTACATAATAAGCCTTGCGCGGAACACGTTTATTCAAACCATCCTGCATCTCTTCTGACAAAGCCACAATACCAAACCACTCCTCGTTCATATTCTTGTTATTTGGAGCCTTAATATCAAAATAATAACTGCCATTGGACCAATTTGACCCGGTATCGTGAATTCCCCAGGTTAGCGCATCTGATTCATTATTCTTCCACCACTCGTCAGTCCATTCAAAGATAGTCCCACCAAGGCAATTGCCCTCGCCTTCTTTATTATTTGCCAGATTATCATAAATCTGGCGCCATTGAGATTCTAGAAAAAACGCCTGCATATTTTGATTCTCGCTCTTTTGATAGGCATCATAACAATCTGCACCAAATTCCGCCAAGAGCACCGGCTTATCAAAAGTCATTTTCAAAGATTTAAATAGATTTCCAAAAGTTTTTCCCCGATAAATAATACAGGCAACCAGATCCACATCCGGGCAATATTCCTTGGCATAATCCAGGCCGATTAATTCCCCATTTCCCAAAGCTACTGGATGCTGTGTATCAGTTTTATGAATTTCATTCGCTATTGAATTTACAAAAGAATAATAAATTTTATAGCGCATGGCCTTTTGCTTCTGAGGATCAGACTCTTTATCAATTTCATCGGTTGACCAACGGTTAATCTGGCCAAGACAGGAATAATTATTTTCATTTCCAAGGATCCACATTAAAACACCCGGCTCATCTTTATACAAATTTACCATCTCAAGAACTTCCTTACGAATCTTGTCTTCAAAAACTTTATCTCCATATAAAGGGCATGGATATTCCCAAAATCCCAGCCAATGCCCAAGAATGGTGCGTATTCCAAACTTTTCGTATAAATCACGGATCACTTGTTTGACTTTTTGCGGATCATCTCCTGCTTTATATATTCTAACCGTATTAACACCCATTTCCTGCATTAGTTTTCCATCAACAAGCCAAGGCTTATTTGGGTCTGACCACCAATCATAGTCATGGCTCTGCCCAATAGGCACAGGATTATAACAAACGCCTTTTACTATAAAAGGCTTGTTATTAACTATTAACTGGTAATGATTATTTTTGAGATTTTTTATAAAGACTTTGGGTAACGGCTTTGAAGCCATGCCCATGGCAAGAAATATAAATAAGACTGCAAGTATTTGTGGGTATTTTTTCATAAATGCTAATTTTTTATGCAGGATCCCGGTTGCCCAGGACCCTGCATAAAACTAAATAACAATTATTCGTATTTTATTTCATCCAGATAAAAAGTCATTCCTTCTGGATTATTATCAACGTTTCCCGCCCAGCAGAAACCACCAAAAATATAGGACATATCTTTGCCCTTTAAGTCAATGGTATACTGTGTCCACTCTTTATTTAAAATCACCGGCCCGATTACAGCGCTGTCTGAATCAGAATATTCATTCATAATGCCGCCGACTTTAAACTCTTCTATTCTCTCGCCACCTTTTGCGCCCTTGGCCCAAAAAGTAAGCTTGGTTGCTTTTGATAAATCAAAACCTCCGTCGATAGCTCCCCAGTTATTTGCCGGGTTCTGCCAATAAATACCTGCCCAACGTGCACCTTGTGCGCCTTGGCCGCTATATATAATCTTGATGCAGGTATCGCCTAAATATGGATCATCTTTTGAAGCGCCGTCATACTTTAAATCTCCATAATCACCCATCCAGCCTGAAGGAATAAAGTGATTACTGGAAGACGACCTGTCTGCATAAACATAAAACGGCATTGCTTCCTGTTTTTTTGATTCTGGTTTTAAAGTAGGATCAGCTTCAAACTTTACATCATCAATATAAAAAGTTGCACCCTCAGGATTAAGATCCGAGGTAGTAACCCAGCCAAAACCTCCGCTAATATAGCTTAAATCCTTACCAGCTAAATTAATAGTATACTGTTTCCAGGCATCAGTAAGCTCTACTGGGCCCATTTCAATAACAGCAGAATCAGGATAGGTGCCCTTAATTCCACCGACGGTAAACTTCTGAATCACTTCCCCGCCCTTTGCGCCCTTAGCCCAAAAAGTTAACTTGGTCATACCGGTAAGATCAAACCCGCCCTTTTTGCTTCCCCAATTATTTGCAGGATTCTGCCAATATACACCGGCCCAACCTTGATTTTGCGATTTCTTTCCGCTATAAACAAATTGCAAACAAGTTGCACCAGAATGCGGATTATCAGTACTCTGGTCATTCAATTTTACGTCACCATAATCACCCATCCACCCCGATGGAATATAGTGATTCTCTTTGTTGCCTTTGTCAGAATAAACAACAAATTCTTTTGGGCAAGAAGCTTGTGCAGCCTCATCTTTTACCGGCTCAGCAGCCTTATCCTCTGCCTGCACACAAAATGGCATCAATAACATCAATGCCGCTAGAATTGCTAATTTCTTTTTCATTTTTACGCCTCCGTTTTTATAAATTTAGTTTTGTTTCTTTTTAAACTCTCAAGTCAAACCAAGATGCTGTTTTGCCTCCTCCTTTCTAGAATTCTACCTTTACTTCCACATCCTCTTATATTCAAAATAAGCTTTGCGTAATTGCCGTAAAAATGGGCTAAGTTTTCCATCCCCCTGCCCGGAAACACCAAGCCATTCCTCGTGCATATATCCATCAGGAAACGGCCCCACCCACAGCCCCTTTGTATCATGACGGCCGGGTTCATAGCCCTTCCACCATTCATCAAGCCATTCAAAAACAAAACCCCCGATGGCATTACCTGCTCCGCCGGCAAAAGACATATTGTTCTCAATGTCCTCCCACGAACCACGATGATACAATGACTGTAAATACTCTGCTTCATCAGCAGTTTTTCCTTCGGCATAAGCCGGGCAACCAAACTCTGTAATAAAAACCGGCCTGCCTATATATTCTTTGGCCTGCTGCCACAAAGAACCAAAACCATAATCTCCGCGGTAAGCATTTGTCCCAAACATATCCACATCAGGTGAAAACTTGCCGAATTTATCCATGAATAAAATATCCCCGCTGCAAATAGCCACAGGATGCTCAGGGTCAAGCGCCTTAATTGTCTGCGCTACTTCGTTGGCAAACTTAAAAAATGCTTCGGGTTCTTTGTCAGCATTGCAAGCATATCCATAAACATTTTCATTTCCTAAAAGCCAGAACAAAATATATGGCTCATCTTTAAACTCCATCACCATATTAGTTACTGACTCAACCATTTTCTTTTTTTGCTCTTCATTATTATAGTCAGTGCCGGGATTCCATGACGCACCTGAACCAATGGCGTATTTACCAAGAAAATCCCCCATCACAGTCATGATCCCGTAATTTTCATAAAGATCCCTGAGAATTTCTTTTTTTACTTTTAAAGGGTGATGATAAAGCCTGATTGTATTCACCCCCATTTCATGCATTAGAAGAAAATCTCCTACATTTGGCTCATCATTATCCTGTTTATTATTTTTATTCCGGTCAACAAAAGCATCATACGGGCCGTCGGCTTTACCATTATTATTAAAATCTTCTTCCATCCAGTTGCCCATGGTCCCTTCATCAGGAGATTGCCCGACTTTCGTAGGAGCATAAGTAACACCTTTAATAATATACGGAGCGTCATTTACTAAAAGCTGCCAGTCGCCGGTTTCATACTGCACCAAACGCACCTTGCCTTTACCCAGCGCTCTTTTTAAAACCGGTTTTTCTAAAGAGGTTTTTGGTTTCAATTTTTCAAAGAGCCCGATTTTTACAAATTTTCCCGGGTTAGTAACCACAATATCATTTGAAATATCATTATCAAAACCATTAATAATTTTTATTTCTGCAGCACTAAGCTTATATCCAAAATTAGGATTATTACGCAGAAGATAATTTATTTTTGCAATTGCCGCCTGGCCAACTGACCAGGGGGTGTGCCAATAGGTCCAGCCGTAACTTCCCGGGAAATGCACCACAATTGCATAATAACATTTTATCGCCTGCTTAATTAACCCGCTTCTCTCTAAAATTAAACCGGTATAAAATAATTTTACTCCCTGCGGCTCAGGAGCTAATGCCCATTTTAAGAATGCCGCCTCTAAATCAGGTGAATGTACAAAATCCCAATGCGGGCACTCCAGCCTTTTTTCTTTTTGCGCCTTTTTAAATTCCGGATCCCACCTTACAGAAGTAGTGTTTGGATAAATCCCTTCGCCAACTGCCTGAGACAAACCCTCCTGATCTTTAACCACATATTTATAATCCTTGGTTCCTACATTCTGAAATTCACCATACTTTGCATAATCAACAAAATCTTCCTTACCAGCGTCATATAAAACTATTTTTGTAGGAAGCTGGCTAACCTTGCAAGCTGGGGCTGCTCCTTGCTCTTCTGTTCCCGGGCAAGGCGTAGGCAGTTCTTCTTTTGGATTAATCTTCAGAATGCTTTCCCGTGAGGCCTTAGACACCGACCAAAACCATCCGCGCGGATCCCAGGCTTGTGCAAAGCAAAATTTCAATAAAACTGTTTTAAATAATTTTACCGCCTGAGTATTTTCTTTCTTTATATCCCGAAAGGCTTCAGCCTGAATAAAATAAGCAGTGCCCACATCATTTAAAACTTGCACAGATTCAATTTCTGCTCTCTTTTTAGGAAGCGTCTTAAGCGAGGCTTGCTGTTTTTCTGCTTCAGCAGTATAAAGGTCAATACATTGCTGGGTATATTTTAAAGTAGCATCAAAATCTTTTGTGCCTTTTGCCTGCCAAGCCTTTACGACCAGATCTCCACTAGTTGGAATTTCTTCTGCAGTCAAAGCCGGCAAACCAATAGCCGCAGAGCTAAGCAAAAGAAAAAAAACTAATATCTGTAATCGTTTAATTTTTAGTTTCAACATTATCCTACGACTGCTCCCTGAGTAACTCCCTTAATAATGTACTTCTGCATCAACAGATATACAATAATAATAGGTAAAGCGGTAATCGTCAGGCCGGCCATTAACAGCGGATAATTAGTGACAAACTCACCCTGAAAGGTTTGCAAAGCTACCTGCAAAGGCATAAACTGGCGGGAATCAAAAATGATCAACGCCAAAATATATTCGTTCCAGACGTTTAAAGCATTAAACACAACTAATACCGCTAAAACCGGCTTAGCAAGCGGCAATGCCACATGCCACCAGATGCCAAACTTCGAACAACCATCAATACGCGCAGCATCTTCAAGTTCTTTAGGCATCTTGTCAAAAAAAGTTTTTAGCAAAAATATACTGGTAGACAAGCCGACATTAATCATACACAAAATATAACCGATAGGCGTATTACGTAAATGCAATTTATTTAATAACACATACAAAGCAACGAAACTTCCCGGGATAGGAATCATCATTGCCGCCAAAAAAAGCGCAAAGATTATTTTCTGCCCAGGAAAACGCAGGCGCGAGAAAGCATAAACAGCCAGAGAAAAAATAATTACTATCCCAAAAACAACCGCAATTGTATAAAAAATGCTATTTAAGAAATATTTTCCAAAGTTACCCTCTTTTACAGCCAAATAATAATTCATGAAATTAATTTGCTTGGGAATTAACGAAGGATCAGAAAATACTGTACTTTGTGTTTTCAGGCTTGAGGAAACCATCCAGAGAAGCGGATAAACGCAGGTAATTGCCACAGATATAAGGAAAGCATGAATCAAGACATTGATAGCAATTTTCTTCGTCTTATAATACATTGTTGTTTTCATTCTTTATGCCTTTGCCTTTTTTGAGAAACGGTATTGAATAAATGAAATAACAATTAAAACTACGCCAAAGGTGATGGCCTGCGCGCAGGCATAACCAAATCTGGACGACCCGCGCATAGATGCTAATATTCTTAGAACCGGCACCGAAGTATGCCCGGCTAATTCTCCTCCAACTAAACCAATAATTAAGGCAAATGCCTGCATGGTCCCTAACACCGTCAGAATCGCCACTAAAACAATAACCGGTATCATTAAAGGAATAGTAACATTTTTGAATGACTGCCAGGCATTTGCTCCGTCAACTCGGGCAGCTTCATAAAGCTCCCGCGGAATTGTTTGCAAACCAGCCAAGAAAAGCAAGAATCCCCAGCCAAACCCTTTCCAACTATGCACAATAGCAACAGTAGTAAGCGCAGTCTTAGGGTCACTCAACCAATTATGCACCAAATTCGGTAAACCAATTTGTGTCAAGGTGCGATTAATCATGTTGGCGCCATCAACATCGTTGATAATAAAACGCCAAACCATACCCACAACAATTTCAGAAAGCACTGGCGGAATAAAAAATATCACCCGGTAAAAATTCTTTAACCTGATTTCCCGGTCGCATGCCCAAGCCAATAAAAATGCTAAAATATTCTGAAAAGTCAAAGCGATCACAGTGATCCAGCCGGCATTTAACATTGACTGCCACCAGTTGGGATCCTGCAGAATAATCTCTTTAAAATTACCCATACCCACCCAATTCCAGGCCGGCATAATCCCGTCCCAGTCTGTGAAGCCAAGCATGAATACGTAGAAAAAAGGAATAATATAAAAAACAGAAAAGATAACTACCGCAGGAAGAATAAAAAGGTAATTTTCTAAAGTTGACTTAAGTCTCATTTCTTTCTTTTGGCAAGTTCGCGTTCTTTTACCCTCTGCACATCAGCCGCAACCTGCTCTGGAGTTTTCTCTCCTAAAATAATTGACTGAATACCCTTGTCAACAGCTTCAATCACCGCAGAAGATTCAGATAATCCCCAGACATTTGGATGCGTAGCCACTTCCATGCCCTTGGCAAACTGAGCGAGGATTTCCGGAATCTTGCTCAGGCTATTTTTATTTGCCGGTAAATTATTGGTTTCCTGGGCAAGATAAGCCTGCTGTTCGGTATCAGTAAGCCATTGCAAGAATTTAACTGCTTCTTCTTTGTTCTTAGAGCGGGCATTCACCATAAAAGAAGACCCTGCACCGCCCCAAATTGCCATCGGGAATTTCTCAGAAATTTTTGGAGGCAAGATAGCTCCATAATCCAAGTTAGGATTCATCCCTTTATAAACATTCACGCACCACGACCCATTAAAAGCAAAAACAGCTTTTTCATTTGCAAAAAGCTGTTCTGCGGTTTTATTTACCATTGTAATAATGCTCTTGCTTAACAAGCCTGCATTATTCATTTCTTTAAAAATACTAAATACCTTTACCCAGTCAGGATCAGTATACGGAACTTCTCCTTTTAAAGTAGCCAATACTTTCTCTTTGCCCATTATATTAAACGCATAATTATTAGCAAAGCAATCAATCATCCAAAGCTCTCCCCAACCAGAAACAAAACCCTGAAGACCAGCTTCTTTAATCTTTGGCCCTAAAGCAATCATTTCGTCAAAAGTTACTGGGGGTTTTTTAGGATTTAAACCGAGAGTTTTAAAAAGGCTTTTATTGTATAACATCTGGATGGTCATAATATCCACCGGAACACCATATACCCCGGGTTTGACATCATAAACTCCAGCTGAAGTAAACTCATTAACCTCTAATGCCTTGGCATAAAAACAATTTCTCCACTTACTTGCATCAGCGTCCATATAAGGAGTAAGATCTAAAACATGCCCAGCTTTAATATAAGAGGCAAAATCGCGTTTTTCTCCCAAAACACCAAAGATATCCGGCAGGTTAAACCCTTGTGCTGCGGCGCGAACCTTCTGAGAATAGGCATCTGAAGGAGCAAAAAGTTCAAAATTTACTTTTATTCCAGTTTTGGCTTCGTAATTCTTGGCTAATTGCTGCAGAGGAGCATCCCGATCAGTCATCCAATACCAAATATTAATTGTGCTTTTTGCTGACTCTTTCGAGGAACCACCGCACCCAGAAAAAATAAAAGAAAACATGCATAATGCCAAAAACACTAAACCAAACTTTCTACCTGCCATTAAATGCTCCTTTCTAACGAAACTAACATATAGTTTAACATTTAAAAAAGGTTAAATCAAGGCTTGAAATAACCGAAAAACTCCTTTTTGTGAAGGAATTTAGAATCTATCATAACTTTAGCCTGAGGTCAAGAGTTTTTAACAGCTTTATTAACTAGTTTAGTCCTGGTGGCAATGCCTCAAAATACGCGACATTCCCATTAAATCTGCCCTTTCCAGGTTAATCCCTATTCTATATTTATGTACATCTACTTTTTGCGACCAGGCCACTTTGCCGCGGGCATATAATGGTTCACCTTTCCCATATGTATCAACCCAAACCTCTAAAGGAGTATTTTCTGGCAAAGCTATTCCCAAGACCATGCCTAAACCTTTAGCACTAACATCAGATAATCTTCCTGCGCCTTCACTATTACTGTTTAAATCTAAAAACCGCAAAGAACAATCTGCATTAAATCTAGCAAAAACTCTTTTATCAGCAAAATTGTCTTGTGTCATCTCGCACCTCGCATTTTGTGAAACTCTCTTATCGAAAAAAACTATAACTCTTTGACACCAATAAGTTTAATACCCTGTTTTATCTAACCATATAATACCCTCCTTTCTCATTCTTGCAACTAATTTTTTGTGTTTTTTAAGGAGCAACTGGCCCGCCAACAAAATACGAAACCGGACGTGTGCCAATAATTGCCAATGCATCATCACCGCTTTTATGAAGCACCCAATGCTTTAGAAGATAATATCCTGGCTTTAATGAGCTCCAATAAGTTTCATTTGTATTAACGCGTATTCCAATAGCTCCTGAATCAACATTTATAACCTTGTTATTTTTGCTGATTCTAAAATATTTAGTATCAGGTGTATGTGCAACAATCTGAAGTACGCCTGCCTCAAGATACCAAGGGCGCACATTAAAAATTCCATGATACGCACGCCTATTCCAATAGCCTCCGCTTATTATAGGATTACTATAATCACCAGCCATCACCGCCTGTTTTAAAATACTATTAAAATTTCTTACCAAGTCGCCTAAGATTTTATTACCTGAGAATTCTTTATCTACTCCTGCATGAACAACTATCCTGTCCTCAATGCGTAATGCTGCAATAATTCTTTCTTTTATCACTGCTTGGCGAATTCTTATTTTCCATTTATCAGCAATCTTAGTGGTCAAACCAAGAGTAAATTGTCTACCGACAAAATTTTGAAGTTCTTTTGGGACCTCAATTCTTTCCGATACATACATGCCCTGTCTTTGAGCTTCTTGAATATCTCTATGGTGCAAGTTAGTCAGATAATTTAATTCATGATTTCCTGCCAAACATATTACCTTACCGCCGAGCTTTGCAGCTTTTGCTTCTTTCTGTAATTTTGCAAGAATCTCCCAACAAATTATTGCACCCATCTCTGAATGCACATCTAGCATATCACCTGTCTGAACCAAAATAGCATCTCCGGCAATCCATTTAAGTTTAACTATGATTGTTTTCGCCTCTTCCAATGTTTCAGAGAACATTAATTTACTGGCAATATCAGGAGTGATAAATCCTGATCTTCTAAGAATTAAAACTAAAGTTTTCCACTTGGCATGCAAATCTCCAATAATTAACCCGCGAATTTTTATGTCTTGCGGCAAATCATTAGTCATTCCCGAGCCTATTAAAGCATTTAAAGGAATAAAGCCCATTTCTCTTTGGCGAATTAATTCTAAAATTCTGGTTATTCTCTTTTCTTTTTGAGCTGTGTCTAAATTTAATAACTCGTAACCTAATTTGATAAAAGCTGGAATTTGCGGATTTGTTTTTTGTCCTGCACAGATACAACTAGAGGAGTGATTTAAAGGCAGTATAAAATTAACTTGGGTTCCACAAAAAGTACGCTCCCCTTGTTTAATTTCCGGAGGAGATCTACCGCTAGCTGTTAAACACAAACTACCAGTATCAATATGCTTGGTGGAAATTTCGATTTTCCCGCCGCTAGCAATGAACTTGTTGTAGTATCCAAAAACTCCGGCCCCTACTCCACCATACAAGTTTTTAGGATTTATTTCTTTATTTAAAACCATGATCATAAAAAGATCCGCCAAACTTTTCTTTTGTTTTCCAGAGTATTGCTTTTGAAACAACTGATTTAATATTTCTGATTTTATACCCACCCCATTATCCTCTACTTGAATAATCAAAGCTTCTTCTCCGCAATAAGCCAATATATTAACCTCTCCTTGGAGATTTAAATAAATCCAAGCTTTATCCTTATTTTGATTTAGCAAAATATAATATTGCTGTCTAACAGCATCTATTGCATTGGCAACTGACTCACGCAGTAAATTAAGAAATAAAAATGTAAAATACATTCCAAAAATTCTTTGTTTTTCCTGCGGCAGAGATAAAACTAAATAGTCCAACAGTTCTCTCCGGTGCAACTCTTGCATTACTTTATTTAAAGCATCAGCTTTGAGAAAATCGGTTTCCTTATTTTTAAAGTTAAATCTATGAAATAGCGGAAGCGTAACCTCGGTAACTTCAGGGCCGTTTCCTTCTTCGTCTATGGCAGAGCTGGAGTTATGACGGTGCTGTCCCCCATCTTCAAGTACCGAAGAAACGCCATTAGCGCAGCCTTGAGGAGCAAATGCTCTTACTATCCAATCTGCCACTTCTTGCTGTATGCCTGGAGATTTACTCTCTCTATTGCCTGCAATATTAATCACAGATTTACCTTGTGTGAATTGGCGCAATTGATTAACACTAGGATTAATAATATAAGGCTTTTTGTGTTGCTTAACTAACCTCAATGTCAATTGCGTCCCAGGAGAATGAACATCCCGAGCAAAAATAACTGTGCCGTCAGAATTTCTTATATTCAACTCTGTTCTCACCCGATAATTCTTATTATCTGTCTCCAATAAACCAAAATCTTTAAGCGCTAAATTTGGGCCGTTTTCCGTTATGTAACCTTTTGCCGCCCAGCCTCCTGTTTTAAGCCCAGCTCTTTTTGCCCCTATCAAACCGCCTAAATCTACTCCGGCCTGCCCGCCAGAGATTATTTTTATATCAATTTTCACCGCAGAGGAAGAGCCGGTTTTTATTTTCTCAATTGCCCGCAGCAATTCTTGCGCCGGAGTTTTTAAATCTAAGGTTTTAACAAGCAATTTACCCATAACTCTATCAACAGACGCTCTACTCCTTAAATAAATAATATCATTTTCAGTCATGACCTGATTAAATACACGATAATCAATAACCCAGGAATTTAGCAAAATCGTTAATACCTGCATTGCCTCAATTTGTGATTCTAAATCTTTTGCCATTATCTGGGCTGACCAGAATTCCTTAGGACACCTGTGCCAGTAAATACCAAGCGCTCCTTGGGTATGATAAATTGAATGGATTCTTTCTATTGTAGCTGAGGTAATTTTCTTTGCTGAAGTAGCCAAACGCTGAACTTGGTCGCCTAAAATATTATTAAA
>JACROS010000071.1 GCA_016214325.1 Candidatus Omnitrophota bacterium
AAAGAATTGATGAGGTTCCGGTAGTAGACAGCAACAACAGGCCGGTTGGGCTTTTAGATGTGCAGTATTTGTTAAAGGCAGGCGTAGTTTAAAATATGAAAACAATAGACGAGTCAATTTTAACTAAGTTAAAAAACATTAAACTTCTTTTGCTGGATGTTGATAGCGTGTTGACTGATGGGCGAATTATTTATGATTCACGCGGACAGGACATGAAGTTTTTTGATGTTAATGACGGCTTGGGGGTTTATTTATTAAAGAAAGTCGCCGGGATTAAAACAATCTTAATTACTGCCAAGGGTTCAAAAACAATTATTCCTCGTGCTCGCGATATGCATGTGGAAGATGTGTTTGCCAATGTATCTCCAAAGATTTTGGCCCTAGAGAAGATTTTAAAGAAATATAAAGTTGATTTAAGCGAGATTTGTTTTGCAGGTGATGACCTTGTTGATTTATGCTTGATGAAAAGAGTGGGGTTTCCTATTGCAGTGTTTAATGCCATGCCGGAAATTAAACAGTGTGCAGCTTATATTACAATCAGATCCGGCGGCCGGGGAGCAGTGCGTGAAATTGCTGAGTTAATTCTAAAAGCCCAGGATAAATGGCAGGAGGCATTAAAACTTTATGATGTTTAAAAAAAATATTTTTATTTTTGTTTTTTTGTTTTATTGTTGTTTTTATGCTTTTGCCCAGGAAAACCAGCCGGTTGTTGAGCCGGGCACAGCTGCAGAATCAGGGCAGCAGATTAACGATTTTTCTATTGCAGGTTACGGAGATAAAGGCAAGAAGACATGGGACATGTCTGGAAAAACCGCAGATATAATGACAGACGCAGTAAAGCTTACTACGGTTCAAGGCAACCTTTATGGCAAAGAAGAAAATGTGAATTTGACCGCTGATACTGGAGATTTTAACAAAGCCAATGGCAAAGTGCACCTGGAGAAGAATGTGGTAATTACTACGACCTCCGGAACGAAATTAACTACAGATTCTTTGGACTGGGATAGAAAAGCTCAGATGGTAACAACCAAGGATGCTGTAAATATTGAAAGACAAAATATTTCAGTAGAGGCAACTGGAGCAAAAGGAGAGCCGGGGTTAAAGAAGGTCGCCTTAGAAAAAGATGTTACCTTGAATATAAATCCTGCGCAGGGACTTAAAGAGAAAATCATAGTTACTTGTGATGGGCCGCTTGAGATTGATTATGAAAAAAATCTTGCTTCCTTTAATAATAATGTTAAAGTAGATAGGCGCGATACGGCTATTTATAGCGATAAATTGGACATCTATTTTGTTTCTTCCAGTAAAGCAAAAAAAGACCAAGAAGAAGGAAATACTGATAAGTCCCCGGATATGATCAATAGCAAGGTTGATAAGATTATTGCTCGTGGCCATGTGCGGGTTGTTCGCGGAGAGAATGTTTCTTATAGTCAGGAAGCGATTTATTCTGTTTCTGATAAAAAGATTACATTACGCGGCAGGCCGAAGCTTGTAATTTACTCAACGGAGAGTCTAGCCAATGCACCTTCTGGAAATTAAGGGACTGGCAAAGTCATATGATGGCCGGGAAGTAGTTAAAGGGGTTGACCTTTTGGTTAAGCGCGGCGAGATTGTAGGCCTTTTGGGGCCTAATGGCGCCGGGAAAACCACAACATTTTATATGGTAGTTGGGGTTATTCCTCCTAATCGCGGAAAAATTATCTTTGACAATTATGATATTACGAATCTGCCTATTCATGAACGCGCACGTTTTGGGATAGCGTATTTATCGCAGGAGGCTTCTGTTTTTCGTAAGCTTTCAGTAGAAGAAAATATTATGGCTATTCTGGAAACCCTGCCTATCACCAAAATTGAGCGTAAAAAAAGGCTAGAAGCTTTGTTAAATGAATTAAATATTGCGCATCTTGCAAAAAACAAAGCGTATACTTTATCAGGCGGAGAAAGAAGGCGCCTTGAAATAACCCGGGCGCTGGTTACAAATCCTTCATTTATATTGTTGGATGAGCCTTTTTCAGGGATTGATCCGATTGTAGTAAATGAGGCGCAGGAAATTATAAAAGAACTGCGGGAAAAAGGATTGGGGATTCTTTTGACAGACCACAATGTTAGAGAAACCCTTTCTATTACTAACAGGGCATATTTGATTGCTGATGGCAAGATTCTTATTTCTGGTACAGCAGAAGAGTTAATAAATAATCCAAGGGCAAGGCAAATTTATCTTGGCGAGAAATTTAAGATGTAGCTTAACTAAGTTGTCATGCCCGCGTACGCGGGCATCCAGGCGTTCTGGTGATGGCTGGATTCCCGCCTGCCTAGCGGCAAGGCCGCTGGCTTTCGCGGGAATGACTTTAAAGGTAGCATGGACAACAACCAATTAACCAAATAGTGAGGAAGAAATGAAGATTGAAGTAAAGAAAATTGATAGCATTAAAAGAGAAATGACAATTGAAATAAGCGGGGAAACTGTAAAAAATAAATTTGAAGAAGTTTTTAAGGCAGTTGCAAAAGAGGCGAAGGTTCCTGGTTTTCGCCCGGGAAATGCGCCAAGAGATATGCTTGAGAAACATTATTCTGGGGCGGTGCATGAACAGGTTTTAAAGGAATTGGTTCCGGATGTGTATAATAAGGCTCTTGAACAGGAAAAGCTTGATGTGGTTGAGCTTCCTGAGATATTTGATGTTAAACTTGATAGAAATTCTCTTTCTTTTAAGGCAAGAATTGAAGTTAATCCTGAAATTGCCTTAAAGAAATATAAAGGAATAAAGGTTAACTATAACAAGATTTCTGTAGGGCCAGAAGAAATTAAACGCAGCCTTGATTCTTTAAAAGAGGCAAGGAAGATGGATATTTTAGATGATGCTTTTGCAAAATCAATTAGCTATCCTAATTTGGCTGAGTTGGAGAAGGCTTTGGAAAGGCAGATTTTCTTACAAAAAGAAAATGCCCAGCGTCAGAGAATTGAGGCTGAGATTATTGATGGTATTTCAAAAGATTTAAACTTTGAATTGCCAAAGTCGCTTGTAGCTCGTCAGGTAGAAGAAATGCTGCGTCAAACCAAAATGGATTTGGCCATAAAAGGAATGCCTCGCGAGAAAATTGAAGAACGTGAAAAAGATATGCTTAGTCAGATTGAACCGGCTGCAAAAGAACAGGTAAAAGTTTATTTAATCTTAGCAGAGATTGCCAAGAAAGAAAATATTGCCTTAGATGATGCAATGCCGCGTAAAGTAGTGGAGTTTTTACTTAAAGAAGCAGATTGGCAAGAGTCAGCTTAAACCCATAAAATTTGGGTTTACCCCGCCATTCTTGATTAAATCTCTTTGAGATTTAATCAGGCGGCCCTACGGGCAGATTTTGCTATTGCAAAAGCTGGGTTAAAACTACGGAGGTAAGCGATGGAGACAAAAATGCAGACATTGGTTCCAATGGTAATTGAACAAACTTCGCGTGGTTACGAAAGAGCTTATGATATTTATTCACGCCTGTTAAAGGACCGTATAGTTTTTATTGGTACTCCTATTGATGATTATGTGGCAAATTTGATTGTTGCCCAGATGTTATTTTTGCAGATGGAGGATGTGAATAAGGATATCAGTGTTTACATTAATTCTCCTGGCGGCTCAGTTACTGCCGGGCTTGCTATTTATGATACGATGCAGTTTGTTAAATGTGATGTGGCTACTTATTGTTTGGGCCAGGCTTCTAGTATGGGTGCCTTGTTGTTATGTGCTGGCACAAAAGGTAAGCGTCATGGTTTACCAAATTCGCGCATTATGATCCATCAGCCTTGGGGAGGGGTGCAGGGAGCAGCAGAAGATATATCAAGGCATGCCAAGGAAATTCTTAATATGCGCGATAGGTTGAATGATATATTGGTCCATCACACTGGGCAGGCTTTAGATAAGGTTCAGAAAGATACAGATAGAGATTATTTTATGTCGGCACAGGAAGCAAAAGATTACGGTTTAATTGATGAAGTAATTGCATTTGGTAAGAAAAAATAATATTGTTACTTGGGTTATAGAGTTATTGGGTTAATTCAAGTAATCCGAGAAGAAAGGAATCAACTATGCGCAAAAACTATTTATTAACTCCCGGGCCAACACCGTTACCACCTAAGGTTTCTGAAGCAATGAGCAGACCGATTATTCATCATCGCACTCCTCAGTTTCAGGAAATATTAAAAGAGGCAACTAATGGATTAAAATATATTTATCAGACTCAGAATGATGTTTTTATTTTAGCTTCTTCAGGAACAGGGGCAATGGAAGCAGCGGTGATTAATTTATTATCCGCCGGCGACACTGCGCTTGTGGTTCACGGAGGAAAGTTCGGTGAAAGATGGAGCGAGATATGTAAGGCTTATGGCATTAATGCTGAGGTAATAGATGTTGAGTGGGGCAAGGCAGTTGATCCATCTGAAATCCAAAAAAGATTAAAGGCCAAGGTTTTATTTCGGTGAGCCCTAAGGCATGGAAATTGTGTGAAGCCTCAAAATCTCCTCGTTATTATTTTGATTTAAGAAAAGCTAAGAAGGCCATTGAGAAAACCGATACTCCTTTTACTCCGGCAGTTACCTTAGTTATCGCTTTAATTGAAGCTTTGGCAATGATGAAGGAAGATGGGCTTGAGAAAGTTTTTGCTCGTCATAAGAAAATGGCAGAGGCAACACGCGCTGCCATGAAAGCTCTTGGCTTGGAATTATTTGCTCCTACTGCTGCATCTGATGCAGTTACTGCGGCTAATGTCCCAGCAGGCGTAGATGGAGAAAAGCTAGTTAAAACCATGCGTGATACTTATGGGATCACTATTGCCGGCGGGCAGGATGAGTTAAAAGGCAAAGTAATCCGCATTGCACACATGGGTTTTATTGAAGAGTTTGATATTATCGCAGGAATTTCTTGTCTTGAAAAAGTTTTGTCTCAAATGGGATATAAATTCAACTTGGGAATAGGCGTGAAAGCCGCAGAAGAAGTATTTCTAAAATAATCCGGAGGATAATATGTTTAAAATATTAGTTAGCGACCCGTTATCGGATGAAGGGGTTAAGATATTAAAGGATATTAATGATTTTCAGGTTGATGTTAAGACCGATCTAAAACCAGACACAATAAAACCAATAATTAAGGATTATGATGCTTTGATTGTTAGAAGTGCAACTAAGGTTAATAAAGATTTGTTAAGTTGTGCTGATAAATTAAAGGTTATTGGAAGGGCTGGGGTAGGGCTTGACAATGTGGACCTTGAGGCAGCTACTCAAAAAGGGATTATTGTAATGAATACTCCCGGCGGAAATACTTTGTCTACGGCTGAGCATACTATGAGCATGATTTTGTCGCTTGCCAGAAGTATCCCCCAGGCAAATATTTCTATGAAGCAAGGAGAATGGAAGCGTTCAAAATTTATGGGAGTTGAATTATATAATAAGGTATTAGGTGTGGTTGGATTCGGCCGCATCGGAAAAGAAGTTACCAAGCGCGCCCAGTCTTTTGGAATGAAAGTTTTGGCCTATGATCCATTTTTATCGCGCGAGGTTGCTGAGGAGTTATCTGTAGAAGTTGTAGAATTAACAGATCTTTTAAAGAAAGCAGATTTTATTTCAGTGCATACGCCGCTTACAGAAGAAACCAAGCACATGATTTCTACTGCTCAGTTTGCCATGATGAAAAAAGGTGTGCGTGTAGTCAATTGTGCACGCGGCGGTATAATTAATGAGCAAGCTTTAGTGCAGGCAGTTAAAGAGGGAAAAGTTGCCGGAGCGGCATTGGATGTTTTTGAAAAAGAGCCGGTTGATCCTAGCAATGAACTTTTAAAATTAGATGCTGTGATTACTACTCCGCATTTAGGCGCATCAACTGAAGAAGCGCAGGTAAATGTGGCAGTTGAAGTGGCTGAGATAGTGCGGGATGCGCTTCTCGGTAAGGGAATTAAAAATGCGGCAAACTATCCGTCGGTGGATGCGGAAGTCTATAAGGTTCTTGAGCCGTACATAAACTTAGCAGAAAAGCTTGGTCTTTTTGCCGGGCAATTGGCTGAGGGAAGGCTGCAGGAAGTAAATATTACTTATAGCGGCGAGCTTATTAAGCATGATTTAAGCCCTTTAACCATGGCTATTGTTAAGGGTGTGCTTTTCCCGATTTTGCAGGAAACAGTTAATTTTATAAATGCCTCAACCCTTGCTAAGGAAAGAGGAGTTAATGTTAAGGAATCTAAGTCTGCCAAAGAAGATGAGTTTGTAACTTTGATTCAGGTGGAGATAAAAACTGACAAAGAAACTAAAAAAGTCGCCGGGACCCTTGCGGCCAATAAGCAGCCAAGAATTGTTAAAATCGGTGAATATTATGTAGAGGCAACTCCAGTTGGAGAAATGATTGTAGCTCAAAATTGGGACAAACCGGGTATAATTGGCAGCCTGGGAACACTTTTTGGAAAGCATAATATTAATATAGCTGCAATGACCTTTGGCAGGGATGTCCCAGGAGGGAAAGCAATTAGTATTCTAAATGTGGATAGCCCGATTTCACAGGAAATGCTGGAGAAGATTAATAAAATTGAGAATATTTTAAAAGTAAGGACGATAAGAATATGAAGATACAATTCTTTGAGAGCCGTATATTTAATGTAATAATATGCGCTGGAATTTTGTTTTTTGGTTGTGCAGTAATATTTTCTACAGCAGCTTTTGCAAAAGATGTTACTCTTATTTTTACCGGTGAAACACATGCCATGCTTTATCAATGCAGCTGTCCTATTGAGCGTGATGGCGGTATTGCGCGTAGAGCCACTCTTATAAAGCAATTAAAAAAGAAATATCCCGGGGTAATAATTTTAGATTCCGGCGGTTTCTTTGCAGGTGGTGTTCTTGATGAATATACTCAGAATGCTGAGCTTGATACTCAGCGCACCTTAGTGAATCTTAAGGCAATGGAGTTGATGGGTTATGATGCAGTGGCGATTGGAGATGAAGAGCTTAATTTTGGAATTGATTTCCTAAAAGACAATATTAATAAAACCAAATTAAACTTTGTTTCATCTAATTTGCAGGTTGATAATTCTTTGCCATATATTATTAAGGAAGTAAATGGGGTAAAACTCGGCATTACAGCCCTTACGACTTTATCTGCAATGTCTAAGGCCGGGGGGTTAAAATTTGTAGATCCTAAGCATGCATTAAAGCTTATTGTTCCCCAGATGCGTAAGAGCGGGGCTAATATTATCGTAGTTTTGAGTCATTTAGGTGAAAGTGAAGATTTAAATTTATTAAATGAAGTCAAGGGTGTTGATGTTTTGATTACTGGGCACAGCACTGGTAAGGGGGATGTTTCTTCAAAGATCGGTGACACTATAATTCTTAGGCCTTCATGGCAGGGAAGAAAATTAGCAAGAGCAACTTTAAATATTAAGGACAATAAGATTTTAAACTATAAAGCAGAAAGCTTGCGTTTATCGGATAAAGTCGCTGATGATCAGGCTATTCAAGCTATCTTGCCACGTTGTTTTTCTGACACAGCTTGTAAAAAAGAGGGCCTTGTGGGAGTGTGCCAGGAGCCGGGAACGCTCAATGCAAAATGTGTATTTAGTGAGGCAAATAAAATTGAATTACAGGTAATTACTCTGCGTTCTTGCACAGCTTGTGATACCTCAGCTGTTGTTAATTATTTAAAAGCGCAATTTCCAGGAATGAATATTTCTTATCTATATTATCCGGAAAAGAAGGCTATGGATTTAGTTAAACAGTTAAATATTACCGGGCTTCCAGCTTATTTATTAGGCAAAGAAATTACTAAGGAAAAGTTTTATGAAAGCATAAAAGATAACTTTGATGGCAAAGGAAATGTTTTTATGCTTAAGCCTTCTTTTGCAGGTTTGAGTTATTTTTTAAATCGTGAGAAAATAAAAGGCAAAGTGGATATTTTCTTTGGTCTTTATGATAAGTCTACTCCTGAACTTTTGGGTGTAATTAAAGATTTTAAACCTCAGATACATTTCTTGGCTGCCCAGGAAAATGGTAAGTTTAACGCTCAAGGCGGTAATCTCGAGGTTGAGGAATATTTGCGCGCAGTATGTGTACAGAAATATTATCCTGATAAGGCATGGGATTATTTGGGTTGTCGCGCAAAAAATATTAATTCTTCCTGGTGGGAGGATTGTTCAGGTGGTATGGATTTACAGAAAATAAAAACGTGCGCCCGAGGGCCAGAAGGGCAGGCATTGTTAAGTGAGAATATTAAACTAAACAGTGAACTCAAGGTGATGATTGGGCCGGCGTATTTGGTGGAGAATCAGGAGATATTCGGTACAAAAGGAATACCATCCAAAGACGAGCTAAAGAAATTATTAAAGAGGTGATATTATGGCAGAAAAAGCAAAGATTTATTTAATTGATGTAACTAACAGAGACGGTGTGCAGACGTCGCGGATTTGCCTTTCCAAACTTCAGAAAACCATGATTAATATTTATTTAAACGAAATGGGTGTTTTTCAGTCTGAGTTTGGTTTTCCATTAACTCGTCATGAAACGAATTATTTGAATGCAAATCTTGATTTGGTTAAACATGGATTATTAAAGCCTATTAGGCTGGGCGGGTGGATTCGGGCGACAAAAGATGACGTAAAAAATGCTTTTAAGCTTGTGCCGCAGATTAAGCATATGAATTTATCAATTTCCACTTCGGACCAGATGATTATTCATAAGTTTAAGGGAAAGCTTGATCATGTTTCTGTAATTAAGGAAATGCAGGAGGCGGTAAATGAAGCAAGGAGCCTGGGCGCAGAGAGTATTGGGGTAAATGCTGAAGATGCTTCGCGTACCAAGATAGATTATTTGGTTGAATTTGCCATGAAGGCAAAAGAAGCTGGTGCAGATAGAATTCGTTACTGCGACACTTTGGGCTGTGATTCGCCATTTTCTATTTATGAAAGAATAAAAGCATTGGCTTTAGCAGTTAAGATTCCTGTTGAGATTCACTGCCATAATGATTTGGGGATGGTGGTGGCGAATTCTATTGCCGGAGCTAAAGCTGCTAATGATGCCGGGGTGGATACTTATATTAATACTTGTGTTAACGGCATGGGTGAGCGCGCTGGTAATGCGGATTTAGTTTCTGTGATTTTGGCAATTAGGTATGGAAATGGTATGCAAGATTATTGCCTGGATGAGAAAGTTGAATTAAAGAAGGCTTGGAAAATTTGTAAATATGCTTCTTATGCTTTTGGAGTTCCGATTCCGATTAATCAGCCAGGTGTAGGAGCAAATGCTTTTGCGCATGAGTCAGGTATTCATGCTGATGGAGCGCTTAAAGATAGGCGTAATTACGAACTTTATGATTTTGAAGAGTTAGGCAGAGGAGATCCTGAGATAATTGAAACCGGGCGTAAGATTACCGCCGGAGAATATTCCGGGATCAAGGGCTTTAGGAACGTTTATGAGAAATTAGAACTTGAGTTTCACGATGAAAAAGAAGCGACTGAGGTTTTGGAGCTGGTGCGTTATGCTAATGTGCACAATCAAAAACCTTTAGTTGATGATGAACTAAAATTTATTGCAAAATATCCTGAGCAGGCGCGCAGGATATTTACAATGTCACCATAACCCAAGGCAACTCAAAACAAATATTAATGAATATTATTTTAGTAGGCGCACAATGGGGAGATGAAGGCAAGGGAAAGATTATTGACATTCTTTCGCGCAAAGTAGATTATATTGTGCGTTATCAGGGTGGCAATAATGCTGGGCATACTGTAGTGGATGGAAAAAAAGAATATATTTTCCATCTCTTACCGTCGGGAATATTGCACAAAGGCAAGATTTGCTGTATTGGTAATGGTGTTGTAGTGGACCCCGCGGTTTTATTAAAAGAAATTAATGATATAGAGGCTTCTGGTATTAATGTTGATGGGCGCTTAAAAATTTCTTCATTGGCCCATGTGATTATGCCTTATCATAGGATACTTGATCAATTGCGCGAAACTAAACGTTCAAACAAAATCGGCACTACTGGCCGTGGAATTGGGCCATGTTATGCTGATAAAATTAATCGTTGTGGTATTCGCATGATAGATTTGATAAATCCTGATGTGTTAGCTGATAAATTGCGGGATAATCTTAATGAGAAGAATGAAATTTTTCAGAAAGTTTATTCTCACCAAGGGTTTAATTTTGAAATTGTTTATAAAGAGTACTTGAATTATGGCCGGTTGTTTTCTAAGTATATTTTTAATTGCGCACTTTTATTAAATAAGGCCATTGATAAGAAAAAGGATATCCTTTTTGAAGGCGCACAGGGGACGTTCTTGGATATTGATTTTGGGACGTATCCTTTTGTTACTTCTTCATCGGCAACTTCAGGAGGAGCTTGTATTGGAACAGGCGTGTCTCCAATTAAAATTGATAAAGTTTTAGGTGTTGCTAAAGCATATACTACTCGTGTCGGAGAGGGCCCATTTGCTTGCAATTATGAAGATGGATGTTTTAGATGGCCTTAGTTCAATTAGTGTTTGTATTGGTTATAAATATAAAGGTAAATTGTTTAAAGAATTTCCGCACGACCTAGAAGTTTTGAGAAATGCTACTCCTGTTTATAAAAAGATGCGCGGTTGGGACAAAACTATAAATAAACCCTTGTCCTATGCTAACTTGCATCCTAACGCAAAAGATTATTTGTCTTATTTACAGGATACTTTGGCTGCAAAGATTACCATGGTTTCTGTTGGTTCTTCTCGTCAAGACACGATTTTTGTTAAGTAAAAACAATAGTAATATTGATTTTACTTGACTGCTAAATTTGCCTGTGCTATATTAATTTACAAATATTTGTTTCTTAAAAAAGGAGAAGAGTTTATGGAAAGTAAAGCTCTAAAAACAGTTTTTATAATTTTTCTTGGAATTGCTTTATCTGGTTGTACTTTTATTTTTCAAAAAGGCAGGCGTTCTGATATTCAGAAAATTGAGCAATTGCAAGCTGAGGTAGATGAGTTAACTCAAGCAAAGAAGCTTTTAGAAGAAAGACTTGGTAATGAAATCCAGGACCAGCAGGTAAAATTGCAGATGATGGAAAAAGGGCTTGTAATTACCGTCGTTGGAGACCTTTTGTTTGATTCTGGCAAAGCTAAAATTAAACCACAGGCTGATGCCATCTTAGATAAAGTTTCAGTAATTTTGCAACAGAATGTTCCGGAATTTAATGTTGGCATAGAAGGGCATACCGATAATCAGCCAATCACACGTTCTGCTTGGAAATCAAATTGGGAATTATCTACTGCGCGCGCCTTGAGTGTTCTGCATTATATGGCTGATGAAAAAGGCATTTCTCCGAGCCGTCTTTCTGCGATTGGCTATGGTGAATTCCGTCCGGTTGCAAGCAATGATACCAAAGCTGGCCGTCAGCAAAACCGCAGGGTGGAAATTGTAATTATGCCACAGGTTACTAAGGTAAAAGGGGAGAAAGCAGTAAGTGTTGCCCCAGCAATGAAAGAAACAACAGATAATTTAAAATAACCAAGAACAAAAGGATAAAATGGAAGAGATGATGAAAAACAGAATAATTTTGATTCTCTCGGTTTTAAGTGCTATTCTTTTTATCAGTTCAGTTAGTTCTTGTGCGTCGGCTAACCGGAACAAAAGCGCAAGGGACAAAGAAATGGTGGCAAGGCTTGACTCAGAAGAAAAGATGAGTAAGTTTACTCAAGAAAAATCTAGCTTAGAAGAAAAGCTAAAAGCAGCTACTACTTCATTGGAAGAGGAAAAAGCTGCGCATCAGGCATTAAAGAAATCCCTAGTTCAAGAACAGTTGGTGAATCAGAGTTTGAAAGAAGAACTGCAAAAAGTTACTAAACTTAAGGAAGCATTGGAAGAAGATTTAAAAGAGTCATTAACCGGAAAATCAACCAAGACAAAGAAATAAAATGCTATAAAATGATTGCAAAGAGAACATTTTTGTTCTAAAAGGGGATTCGTATCCCCTTTTTTATTGGAAGGAGGCTGGTTGTAATGGCGATAGTGCGTAAAATAAAAGAAAAGGTGAAAAGAATTGCGCAAAAGAAAAAAGCTGTTGTAAAAAAGAAAACAGTCGTTAAGAAGAAATCAGCCCCAACAATTGAATTAAAGAAACAAATTCTCGGTGCTCAAGAAACTAAAGTTGAGCAAACTAAATATTCTCATCCAGAGCCTGCTCGAGTATCCCGTTACATGCCGCAGGAACTTCCTTTTTGTTATGGAAAAGATAAGATGGTTTTGCAGGTGCGCGACCCTTGGTGGCTGCATACTTTTTGGGAGGTTTCTGGGGCTACTCTTGAGAGGCTGCGCAATGAATTAAAAGAAGAATTCTCAAGGTCAAAATGGATTTTGCGGGCCTATGATGTCAGTAATATAAATTTTAATGGCAATAATGCGCATCGTTATTTTGACATATTTATTTCTGAAGGGGCAATGAGCTGGTATATTGACGCAGCTCCGGGGAGGTCGTGGTGCGTTGATTTGGGTTTACTTTTGCCAAATGGTAAATTTATTACTGTTTTGCGTTCTAATGTTGTGACTACTCCTCTTGATGGCCCGTCTGATGTTACAGATGAAGAGTGGATGATTCCCGAGGAGATTTTTGCTCGTCTTTATGGCATGGGTTTTGGTTTAGGCAGAACCTCACCTGTTGGTAGAGCTTGGCAAGAAAGAGCTAAACAGGCTCTTTGGTCGTCGGGTGTTACTTCGGGGGCGAGCCATGTAAAGAAGCAGCAGAAAGAAAGAAAATTTTGGTTTAAGCTTGATTGCGAATTGATTGTGTATGGGGCAACAGAACCGGATGCAAAAGTAAC
>JACROS010000066.1:0-22598 GCA_016214325.1 Candidatus Omnitrophota bacterium
GTTTTCGTTTTGTGCGATTTTTGGAGTTGAAGCAATAGCGGCTTCTGCTGCTATTGGGCCATCGGCAATATTCTGGTGGTTGGTGTGTATTATTGGGTATTTTTTCCCCTCTGGTTTAATCGCAGCTGAATTAGGAGCAACTTATCGTGAACAAGGCGGTATTTATGTTTGGATCAAAAGGGCATTAGGCAATAAATGGGCGGCTCGCAGTACTTGGTATTATTGGATTGCCTTGCCGTTATGGCTGCCGGCAATATATATTGCAATAGCAGAAATTATTGGGCATATATTTTTCCCGGGAATTAGTCTTTGGATGCAAATTATTATGGGAATAATAATGACATGGATAGCAGTGTTTATTAATTTGATGCCTCTTAAAATTTCAAAGTGGGTTCCTAATTTTGGTTCAATTACGCGAGTTTTGGTAATAGCCGGGATGATTCTGGCTGCGATCATACATTTCTTGCGAAGCGGTAGATTTGCTAATGAGATTAGTTTCTCTAATATAATGCCAAATTTAAATATGGCAGTTGTTTTTATTCCGGTGATTATATACAACTTAGAAGGGTGTGAGCTTATATCTGGAGCTGCCGGAGAGATGAAGAATCCGGCTCGTGATGTCCCCAAAGCAATTATTTTATCTGCTATTGCTATAGCTTCTTTATATTTAATTACAACCTTTGCGGTCTGGGTGGTGGTTCCAATTTCTGAAATAAATGTTGCAAGCGGAGTGTTGCATATATTTACTATTGCATTTAGCGGCCTTGCAATGAAACAGTTTGTTGCTGTTATTTTAGGGTTGCTTATTTCGTCTACTCTTTTTGCAGAAATAATTACATGGAACCTAGGTTCAAATCGAACAGTTGCTGAGGCTGCTCAAAGTGGAGAATTGCCTGCTTTTTTAGGTAAGATGACTAAGAATATGGCGCCAATTGGAGCTTCAATTGTATCTGGGATTATTTCTACTCTTGTGTTAATTATTTATGGGCTTATAGCCAGGAATGCGGCGGAGTTGTTTTGGCACGTAGTTTCCTTTAGTCTTATTGTTAGCTTGTGTTCTTATCTGATGTTGTTTCCTTCGTTTATTATTTTAAGAAGGAAAGACAAAAATATTGAAAGGCCATATCGAGTTCCAGGGCCTGGTTGGTTTGGCGTGTTTTTAGCGCTTATGGCTGAAGTTTTTGTTTTGGTAGCGGTATTGGTATTGATGGTGCAGCCCGGAAATGATTTCATAAGATCTGCTTTGCCAGTTATTATCGGAGTCTTGACAGCTGTTATTATAGGAGAGATTTTAGTCTGGAGATGCCGCAAATCAATAATTTGTTGATTGATGTGGAAAGCATCTTAGTGTTTGATGCGCAATAATTTAGAATAATATATTATTTTGTTTATTTCGGGGGGTATTGATTTTTAGATTTTTTGTGTTAAACTTTAAGTGGAAAATACTAAAAATATATTTTTTTATCTACTTAATAAGGAGATTGCAAAAGTGCTTTCTAAACTCTTGCTAAAAATCCTAAGGCCTACCTTAATTACTTTGTTTATGCTTTGTTTAAGCTATAGTTATGCTTATTCGTCTACAGATATAAGTAAATATATAGGATTTACAGGCCCTAACAAGGTTTTTGTTGACGATATAATTGCAGTTAAGCCTTTTGTGCAAGGAAGTAGTGGGGGTTCCTATGTTTTTGCTTTGGTTCAGAATTCTATTCCTCAGGGTGCAATTTTTGATCTTCAAACAGGTGTCTTTACGTGGAGGCCAAATGCTGTTGGTAAGACTACAGTAGTGTTTAATGCAATAAAAAATGGTGTTGTTAAAGGGGCAGCAAAATTAAATATTGATGTTTGTGAACGGGCAGTGCCGGTTCAGCAAGGATATGTTTATGGGTCTTATTATAATGATAATGTAGCTACTCTTAATTCTTTACAGACGCGTACGATTAATATTGATGCTTTTAATGTTGATATCAATGGTAATCCTAATACAGCAATGATGCTTGAAATTAGATATACAGATACAGTCAATCTGTTTCTTAATAGGAATGATAATAGGTCGACACATGGGGCTACGCTTTCAGTAAAATGCTTTGATTCTAAGAATAGGGTTGAAAGCTATAAATCTATTGCTATGCTTGGGATGCGAGGAATGGGCGAACAGCTATGCTTTCAGTATCTATTTGATAAAACCTTGTTTCAGGGTCTCCGGGCGGTTGATGGAAAGTTTTCTATAAAGATTAAGATGCCGAATACTATAAGAGCATTAGATAGCACCTTAACTATGCCTATTCAGTCGGTATGCCTGCGTCCAATTAGCGCAGAAGATGCAGAACGCTTTAAGGCTCAACAGCGGGATATGCGCCGTTTTGTAGAAGTAGGTCTAGGGCCTGATGAACCAGTAATACCAATTATTTATCCGGATAAAAAGATTATGCTTTATCAGCGTGATATTATGCACACTATTTACAAGAACACCAAGCCATCAAAGGAAGAAATGGTGCTTAATCTTTCAGCCACTGCTTTTCAAGCAGAGACAGAGCCGTTAAGTTTTGCCATATATTCTGATGAAGGTGTTGAAGGCCTTAGTTTTAGACTGGAGGATCTTAGAGGAGGGGCTGGAGGTATAAAACTGTCTAAGGAAAATATTGAACTTTTTGAGGTGACCTATGCCTTTAAAAGGTTACAGTTTGGCAACAGCAGTGAATACGCTTTTGTGCCTGATGCCTTAATGCCGATTACCAATCGATTGTCCGTTGATCGGGCATCTTCTAAGAGAATCTGGATTAAGGTACATATTCCCGAAGGGCAGTATGGAGGTGTTTATGCAGGGAATATAAATCTATACAAAGATGGGAATAGATATAAAGCTATACCAATATCTATTGAGGTAATCCCCATGAAATTAGATGTCCCTAACAGTCTTTACCCTATTTGTGCTGATCCTTATTATTTTGATATGATCTTTCAAGATGAAAATGCAGTTTATGATTTTTATTCCGAGACAGGAGTGGATCTTTCCTGGTTTATTAAAATAGACGATGTTGCGCCAATGAAATATGCTAATGAAGCAATAGCAGATTATGATATTAATAAATTTAAAGAAAAATTTAATGCTATGTACGCAAAGGGGTTATTTAAGAATAATGCTGTTGTTGTTAATATTGGAGCAATAGTAAATGTTTTAAAGAAGAAAGATGGAGGCTGGCTTGCTGGATATAGATATATAGATAAAGCAGGCAATGAAATCAATTTTAGTTCTGGACCGGAGGCAGATCTTTGGTATAAGCTTTCCAGTGAAGCTTTTGTGAAATCATTTAAACGCCTGATCGAAATCCTTATTAGTATTGGTGCAGAGAAAGGCGTATTATTTCGCTTCAACACCACGGATGAACCGGGAATTTTACCTGATAGACGGATAGTGGCAGACAGGACCTTTGCTATCATACATTCGCTTGGTGGTAAAACTACAACTACATATTATTTAACTTGTGACGATGCAATATCAAGTGGAAGTTACAGTACGCCCACAGGCAAAATACCGTCATTAAAAGACTTTGTTGATTACAAAGTTTCAACCCTTAAAGAGCTGGGTATGCAAAAAAATCAACAGTATAATTATTACACAACAAATGTTTCGCATTTAAGAAATCCGATCTATAATCGTTTCCTAACTGGATTTATGGCGGTGAAGCAGCGCGCCGAGCAAGTGAATATTTATGCGATGGGAGACATGGTTGGGGATCCTTTTAATGATTTTGATGGTGGATATAACTATATTTTTGCTCTTACTCAGCCGGATTATCTTACGGCCTATCCGACTTGGGATGGTAAAGTTATTCCGGCTATGCATTCTGAAGGCCTTCGTGAGGGTATTAAAGATGCCAAATATATAGCCACATTAAAGAGGCTTATTAAAGAGCGCGGCGGAAATGTTGCCGCGGATGCTGATGCTTATCTAGCGAGGCTTGTTTCAAGGATAGGCTCAAATTTCTGGAATGATTATGTGAATAATAGTCCTCCAGCAGGCTTCACAGATTCAATTGTAAGTCAACTTTCGGAGAAGAAAGAGAACAAAGCTAAAGATTTCCAGGCATTTTCAGAGATCAGGAATGAGATAATAAAATATATAAAAGCATTAAAATGGCCGACCATATCCATGACGCCAGAACAGCTTGAGGCTATTCCCGATCTTACAAACCAAAAACAGCTTGTAGTGGATTGTCTGCGCGATGGTGTTTCAGCTAAGGGAGTAATAGATCTTGTAGAGGGTGAAAACGTAAATCCTGTTGTTAGTTTGATAGAACCGAGTAATGATCAGCTTGCCTCTTACGCAAGTTTTCAGGATAAAGGGATGCTAGAGCTTTCGAGAACGCTAAATATTGACTCGTCCGGGCTCTTGGATCAATCGCAAGGAGCAAAAGTAAGTCCTAGCTTTGCCATTCTTAAAACAATAACTCTTGATTCTGTGCCGCCGGATATAGTTATTAATAGCAATATCCCGGCTCTTACTAATAAGAATATGTTGACGGTAAGATATACTTGTGACGGTTTAGCTAAGACTGAGAAATTTGTTCTTAAGGATGGTATCAATAAAGATCTTGTCATAGTTAAGACAGATCGTGCCGGAAACGTTGCCTTTAAAAAGCTTCCAGTTGTAGAGCTAGATACTATACCTCCTGTTTTAATTATTACGTCCAATATTCCGCTTATTACTGGTGAACGAGTATTAAATGTAGAATATACATGCGACGGTGAATTAAAAACAGCGACATTTAATCTTAAGAAAGGCCTTAATGACGACCTTGTTTTAATTGATACAGACCCCGCAGGAAATGTTGCTCGAAAAGATTTGCCTCCTATACGACGTTATAAATTATGGCCTTTCTAGATAAAAAACCAAAATAGTTACTGATTTTACTGTTTGACTTCATGATAGGATTATAATTGACAGGATAGTGTGTTTTTAGGGGTAAGAAAATAGCCTCTTTTTAGGTCTTATATAATAATGGCATATAAGGCAAAAAAGGAGGCTTTTTATATTTAAGAATATAAGGTTCGTGAGTGATTGGAAAAGCTTTATTTGGTTGACACATTATTGTATTAATGTTAGATTTTACCGAGGGATTTGTGCGCAAGTAGAAAAGCAATTCGGTGGATATAATACTTGATTTAGAAATAGGTGTTGTGTCTTTGGATTTCCTGATAAAGAGTTACAAAAATGGACAAAAAAGAGGGGGCTGAGAGTAAGTAAAAGTTATATGGGGCGAATTCCGAAGGTTATGCAATATAGAAATTTTAAGGATGGGTATAATATGGCCCTTATACCCAGCGGTGAGGCTATATTTGGTACTGGGCCGGATGATCCATATTTTGAGGAAAGCTCGACAGATAGAGAAAAGCCTCAATTTAAAGTGGGCATTCCTGAGTTCTATATGGGGATCTATTGTGTTACTAATGAGCAGTATTTTAAATTTGTAAAGGAGACAGGACATCGTCCTCCTGAGCAGGCAACAGAAGGGGTTCCCGTCTGGAAGAACGGGGGATTTCCAAAAGAGAAGGCGAGGCATCCTGTTGTATGTGTCAGCTGGGATGATGCAAAGGCATATTGTGGTTGGGCAGGCTTAAGTTTACCGACGGATCTGCAATGGGAAAAAGCTGCCAGGGGTTTTGATGGCAGGATATATCCTTGGGGAAATAAATGGGATGAGAAAAAATGCAGGAATTTCAATAATAAGGGCTTAGAGACAACCTGTGATGTAGATGATTATGCGCAGGGGGCTTCGGTTTTTGGAATATTCAATATGAGTGGAAATGTGTGGGAGTGGTGTGAGGATTGTTTTGTGCGTGGTGGGTCCTGGCACGGTGATAGTCCGCTCCCGTTTCGTTGTGCTTCACGTCTGCCCATCAACCCTGACAACAGGGCCATATGGACTGGTTTTCGCTGTGTGCGGAGATGTGGTATTGTCTTTCAAAAGGAGGCTGTGAAATGAAGATAGGGATTATAATTTCAAGCAATGATACAGAGACGTGTTGGAACGCTTTACGCTACGCAAATTTTTCTCTTGGTCAAAAAGATGAAGTTAAAGTTTTTCTGCTGGGCAAAGGTGTAGAATATCAGTTCATAAGCACAGATAAATTTAATACCGTTGAGCAAGCGCAGAAAATTATACAGGGAGGCGGTAAGATATTTGCCTGCGGCACTTGTATTAAATCCCGCAATCAGGAAGGCACCGAAGTGTGTCCAATCAACACGATGAAGGACATGTACGATATCATTAAAGAAAGCGATAAGGTGGTAACATTTTGATTGATGTAGGCCGGTTTAAGCCGAAACGTGATTATCGCAAGTATCTTGTTTTTACGGTTTAAGATATTGAGAATATAATAAAAAGGAACTGAACTTAAGTGAAAAAGTAAAGTAAGGAGTAAAAGGGCATGAAACAATGGTATGAAGCATTATTCGAGAATTACGCGCGCAAATATGATAAAGAGCCTTTTGTTCAAGGGACATTAGGCGAGTGCGATTTTATTGAGCAGGAGATAGCGCATGACAAGTCTTTGAAAATAATTGATATCGGCTGCGGCACCGGCAGGCATTCCATTGAGCTTGCAAAAAGAGGTTATCAGATCGTTCGTATCGATCTATCCGAGTCACAGCTTAAAAGGGCGAGTGAGAAAGCAATAGCGCAAGGGGTAAAAATCAACTTTCAGAAACATGACGCCAGAAATCTTCCCTTTGAAGGAGAGTTCGATTTGGCGATTATGCTCTGTGAGGGCGGGTTTTCTTTAATGGAAACCGATAAGATGAATTTTGAAATATTAAAAAACGCGACAAAGGCGTTAAAAGATAAGGGCAAATTTATATTCACGACATTGAACGGGTTATTTCCGCTTTTTCATTCCGTCAAAGAATTTTATGAGTCCGCGGCCAAAGAAGGCAATTCTGCGTGTAAAGACTGCTCCTTTGACCTGATGACCTTCAGAGACCACAACACCGTAGTGTTTGAAGACGATGCGGGAAACAAAAAGGAATTAAAATGCAACGAGCGCTACTATGTGCCGAGTGAAATAATCTGGCTTTTAAAATCACTTGGTTATAAGAAAATTGATATTTTCGGGGCAAAGCTTGGAGCTTTTTCAAGGAAAAATAAACTTACGACAGAAGATTTTGAGATGTTAGTTGTTGCGGAAAAATAGTATTTTAAACTGCGTGATGATTTTGGGGATTTTGAAGCGGGCAAATACTTTGAAATGAAGGATTTTAATCTATGAAAAATAAGATTACTGAAATACCGGCAAAGGGTGAAATTGCCATTTATCAGACTAAAGATAAAAAAGTCCAGCTTGAGGTCAAATTAGAACAGGAAATGGTTTGGCTTTCTCAAGAGCAAATAGCGAAACTTTTCAAGACTGAACGAAGCGTTATTACTAAACATCTCGGTAATATCTTTCATTCCAATGAGTTAGATGAAAAAAGCAATGTGCATTTTTTGCACATTCCCTTTTCGGATAAACCGGTAAAATTTTACAATCTAGATGTGATAATTTCAGTTGGTTATAGGGTTAATTCTTCTCGTGCTACACAGTTTCGTATCTGGGCTACAAATATCTTGAAGCGGCATTTGATTGATGGGTACACCTTAAATGAGAAGCGCTTAAAAGAACAAGCTCAAAGATTTCAGGCTTTACAGAAAGCAGTAAAGCTAATAAGCAGTATGAAGGATCGCAAGCAGCTTGAATATAAGGAAGCTATGGGGTTGCTTGAAGTTATTAGTGATTATAACTATGCGCTTGGGCTCTTAGATGACTATGACTACAAGCGCCTTAAGATAAGTAAAACTTCTAAGGAAGAGAAATTTAGCCTAAGCTATGAGTCCGCAATAGAAGCTGTAAATAAGCTTAAAGAGAGAATTGGGACATCAGATTTATTTGGCACAGAGCGCGATAAATCATTTAAGAGTTCGGTATCTTCTATTTATCAGACGTTTGACAGGAAAGATTTATATCCAAGCATTGAAGAGAAGGCAGCTAATTTGCTTTATTTCATTGTCAAAAATCATTCTTTTGTTGATGGTAATAAGCGCATCGCAGCTTCAATATTCCTATGGTTCTTGGAGAAAAATGGTATCTTGTATAAAGAAGATGGTTCAAAGCGTATTGCTGATAATGCTTTAGTCGCTTTAACTCTAATGATCGCAGAAAGCAAGTCCAGCGAACGTGATATTATTGTGACGCTGGTTGTTAATTTGATAAATAAGAATAATTAAAAACCAGTTTTATTAAGGATATGAGGGATAGAATTTTTAATTAGAAATAAGTACTGTGTCCCCAGGATTCCTTTTAGTATCTACGGAAGATAAAACTTGACATAGTATTATCTATGTTTTATACTATTATACGTAGATAAGATAATTCTAATCTACGGGAGAAAATATGAATAGAGCAGGTACTTATATTAATCAATTGCAAGGCGATATCCAATATAAGGCTTTTGTTCCCAACCCATTGCCTTATGAGGTTAAAGTTGATGAAACTTTACAACATTTACTTTCAAAGGCTGATCTTGCGCTAGGGAGACTTGACGGCATAACTGAAATATTGCCGGATGTAGACTTCTTTATCTTTATGTACACAAGAAAAGAAGCTACTCTTTCAAGTCAGGTAGAAGGAACTCAGGCAACATTTGCTGATGTGCTAAAAGCAGAGGCAAAAATAGAAGATGGTGAGATCCATAAGGACGTAGATGAAATTTTAAATTATATTAAGGCCTTGGGGTATGGGCTTAAAAAATTAGAACAACTACCCTTTTCCTTACGTCTTATAAAAGAAATTCATGCAACGTTATTAAAGGGCGTAAGAGGCGAGGCCAGGACACCCGGTGAATTTAGAAAAACTCAAAATTGGGTAGGAGGAGCCACTATTAACACAGCACGTTTCGTTCCGCCGCCATCCCATGAATTAATGCGCCTGTTGGATAATTTAGAAAAATTCTTACATGAGCATACGCGCGCACCAATTCTTATTAAAACAGGATTGATTCATTCTCAATTTGAGACCATTCACCCTTTTCTAGATGGCAACGGAAGAGTGGGAAGGCTTTTGATAACATTTTATCTTTGTCAACAAAGGGTCTTAAGGAGGCCCTTGTTGTATATTTCGGAATTTTTCAAGATGCATAGACAGGAATATTATGACAGGCTTAATGCCGTGCGAACGGAAGACGGCATAGAAGATTGGCTCAAATTTTTTATAGAAGGAGTTGCTATAACGGCCGATAAAGCAGTTGATACTACAAGGAAGATTTTGAAGTTACGCGAGAGGGATATTCATAAAGTTATGATTTTAAACAGGGCTTCTATAAGGGGAAAGATCTTGCTCGATTTTCTTTATAAAGCGCCCCTTGTCCAGATCAAAACTGTAGAACGGGTCACAGGTCTTAAGAATCCAAACGCCATTGCGCTGGTTTCAAAGTTCGTAAAGCTTGGGATATTAAAAGAGATAACCGGACACAAGCGAAACCGGGTTTTTTCATATAGGGATTATATTGAACTTTTTGAATGAACTATGGGGAACTGTGGGGATGCAATACCTATCTCAGAAATAAGTGATGTGTCCCCGGAATTATAAAAGAAAGAAATAGGCGAGTTAATAAAGGATTATCTCAATCTATGCAATCAATAAACATGGATAATTTTGAGAAGATTTTCAAGCGGTTTATAAATCAACTGCCGGATTGTAAAGTCTTAGAAGACGTATTCGACAAGCATCGCTTGAGGCAGTTCAGCAATGCGGATTATTTTCTAAAGAATAGAGAGATTGTGGCCGAGTTGAAGTGTTTAGAGCGGGATTCTGTGCCGAAATTGCAGGAATTTGTTGATGAATTAAAAGAGGCGAGAGGAAAAATATTTTACGGCGAAATGGTATTTGATAAGTATATTGAAGATTTCCCGGACAAAGATAAGTTAAATAAAAAGGCCATTAAAATTGTTACCCATGCCCTAAAAAATGATGTCGGAAAGGCAAATAAGCAAATCCTTGAAACAAAGCAAGCGCTTGGCTTAAGTAATTCATCGGGACTGCTTATTGTTGTAAATGTAAATAATAAAGCGCTGACGCCGGATTTGGCTAAGTACGCGTTGCTTTCCTTACTAAGTACCAGATCGTTTTTTGGAAAAACAAATTACAACAGCATTAGCGCTTGTATATATCTTTCCAACGCTCACCCCGAGTTTGGCTTATTGCCCTTCATTGTCATAGATAGAGACCGTTCTAAATCAAAAGACTTAGCGGTAATAGATATTAAGTACTTAGAAGAGCTTCAGCTAAAATGGGCGCAATTTCGGGCCATTCCCTTAATAAAAGGCACGGAAGACATGTTGGACAAATTGAAAATGAACTCAAATCGAAATTCTGGTCCCAAGAAACGGCATGAAGTCTGGCGGGAAGATTATGGAAAAGACAGATATATGGCTGATTTAAGTGATGATGAATTTGTAAAGGAAGCGACGAGCACAATAAAAGCGTTTTTGACAAAAGATGTGACGACAGGGAAAATAGGGATGAAAAAAGATTTTGCATTATTGCCAAAGCTTACGCATTGTTTTGAAGAAGCCAATTTAAGAGGATTGGATTTTCGTCGCATAAGGGATAGATTCGATGAAATATAATATTTATGGCAAAAGATAGAGTAAAGGTTAATCGTTGGTATTTTGTAGACAATGTAAAAGCAACTTGTGCAAGTTATTTGAGTACAGCTAAAATCTTTCTGGATAGCTCCGAGACAATCTGTGACAAGAATTTGGAGCGCTTTGGTTCAGAAGCATTTAAGGTGGTGTATTATTTAATAGGACATTCTCTGGAATTAAACTTTAAAGCATTTCTTTTGCATAAGGGATACAGCGAAAATACATTAAAGAGGAGTTTTAGTCATAATCTTAGCCGCTTAAGTGAGGAAGTGAAGAGAAATGGGTTAGTTATTTTAGACGCAGAAGACGAAAAAGCGATTAACGAATTAAATGATTATTACTCAAATAAAGAGATCGAATATGAAAAGACGGACTTTGAATTAGACGCGCCGTGGCATTACTTTGACATAATTAAGAAGCTTCTGAATGAGGTGAAGAAAGCAGTTGTAGTAATAATATGAATAAAAAACGAATAAAGGAGAAAGTACAAGAAGTACAAAAAGTACAAGACGTTTTACACAACATTATCCAGAAAGTACAAGACGTTTTAAGAAAGTACAAGAAAGTACAAGACGTTTTACACAACATTATCCAGTGCGCTAACTTGTAAAAGAAAGATAAGTGTAATCCACTGCTATAGTAAGCAATGATAAAACGCAAATCCATATATTATGTCTATATTGTTGAAGCTTCTGATGGGACATATTCACAGGAAGCACAAATAATATAGAGAAAAGGGTTGATGAGCATAGTAAGGGTAAGCGCGGAGCGAAATATCTAAGAGGTAAGAGGCCAGTTAAGCTGGTGTGGTATAAGGAATACAGGTATTATAAACTAGCCCTGCATGCAGAAAGAAGAATTAAGCAATTAAGTCATAGCCAAAAACAAGAACAGGCCAAGATATATGAAGAATCAAATAGATAGGAATTTATCCCCCCATGATTTGCCGCTAAAAGCGCGGCAAATCAAAGCTGGGGGGATGACAGCCAAATGTCTTGATATAAACATAAAGACATTTGGCTGTCAAATGAACGTCCGCGATTCGGAGGTAATTGGGGGATTGCTTGCGAGAGCAGGGTATGAGATTACCGACGATGAAGAAAAGGCGGATATTGTAATTTTTAATACCTGTTCTGTGCGGCAGATGGCTGAAAATAGAGTATGGAGCGCGGTGGGAAATGCCGTAAATAGAAAAGGCGTACCTCCAATAATCGGAATCTCAGGGTGTATGGCGAATAATTACCGTGAGGCGATTTTTGAGAAAGCGCCAGCTGTTGATTTTGTAGTCGGCACTGCGGATATCGGAAAACTGCCGGAAATTATAAAAGAAATCCAAAAGCACAAAGGCAGTCTGAATGAAAAGAAGATTTATGAAACTGACGCTGAATTTCGCGAGGATGAAATTTATCATACTGGTTTTAGGCTTGATAAAGAACATGCATTTGTGGTAATCTCCGAGGGGTGTGAGAATTTTTGTTCTTATTGTGTGGTGCCTTATGTGCGGGGAAAGTTGCGTTCGCGCAATGCTGAGGATATTTTAAAAGAAATAAAAGCAGATGTTGATGCTGGGATTTCTAAGATTACGCTTTTGGGCCAAAATGTGAATGCGTATGGTTCACCGGTCACTGGTCATCGGTCACCGGTTAACTTCATTGAATTACTTAAAAAAGTAAATGTAATCCCGGGTTTAAAAGAGTTTACTTTTGTTACCTCGCATCCTAAGGATACGGCAATTGAATTATTTAAGGCAATAGCTGAGTTGGATAAATTAAGAAAATATATGCATCTTCCGGTGCAGTCTGGTTCGGATAGGATCCTGAAAATGATGAATCGCAGGTATACCAGGGAAAATTACTTAAATTTAGCCAGGAGTTATCGCGAGATAGTTAAGGGCGGGGAGCTTACCACTGATATTATTGTAGGTTTTCCCGGTGAGACAGAAAAAGATTTTCAGGATACCTTTGATTTGGTAAAAGAAGTGGAGTTTAATGCCGGATTTATTTTTAAGTATTCTCCGAGGCCGCATACCGAGGCATTAAAATGGCCTGATGATGTTCCTAGGGAAGAAAAAGAAAGGCGCCATGCCTTGATTTTAGAGTTGCAGAGGAAGATATCAAAGAAGCTAAAAGCATGATGAATTGAGATTGCTTCGCCCCGCCACCTTCGGTGGCGAGGCTCGCAATGACGTTGAGGGGTGTCGCAGGGGTGAGTAATGATGAACATGTTAGTTATGAAGAAGAAAATTATATTTTTAGTCGGGCCTACGGCAGTGGGGAAATCTGAAATAGCAACGCGGCTTGCCAAAAAAATTAACGCCGAGATTATTTCTTGTGATTCTATGCAGATTTATAAGGGAATGGATCTTCTGACGGCAAAGCCGACGCGTATTCAGTTAAAGAAAATTCCTCACCATTTAATTGGGGTTATTGATCCTTCTAAAGAATATAATGTATCCCGATACCGCAGGGATGCATTACGTATAATAAAGGAAATTTTTAAGAAAAATAAAACGCCGCTTTTTGTAGGCGGAACCGGGCTTTACATGAGTATTTTACTTGATGGGATTTTTAAGGCTAAAGGTGAAAGTAAGAAAATAAGAAAACAGCTTTTTGAAGAAGCCAAAAGGATTTCAAGCCCTGTCTTGCATGAGAGACTAAAAAAAATTGACCCGCAGGCAGCAGAAAAAATTCATCCTAATGATACAAGGCGGATTGTGCGCGCTTTGGAAGTTTTTTTGGTTACGGGTAAGCCGATTTCAGTTTTACAAAAAGAACGCAAAGGGCTTGCAGATGAATATGATGTTGAGGTTTATTGCCTAAACATGCCGCTTGAAAAACTTTATAAAAAAATTAATCAGCGAGTGGATAAAATGTTTGCTGTAGGCCTGGTTAAAGAAGTAAAGATACTATTAAAAAAGAAATTAAGTAAAACTGCCCAATTTGCCATTGGCATCAGAGAGTTAAAGAATTATTTTGATGGTGATTGTAGCTTGGAGCAGGCAAAAGAAATGATTAAATATAATAGCCGGCATTATGCTCGTCGGCAATTGACTTGGTTTAGAAAAGACAAAAGAATAAAGTGGATTGAGGTTGATAGCGCAAGATGCCTTAATCAAATAATTAATAAGATAGCAAAAACTATCTAACGTGCTGCTCGAAATCAGCCCAAGTTCTATTGCTAAGGAAGGATATTAAAACCGTGGAAAAAGCACTCTTAGTTACAATAAAATTTAAGCATGTAGAAACCAAGTGGCGTATGCAGGATGTTGCCGAGGAGATTGAAGAGTTGGCCCAAACCTGCGGCGCAGAAGTATTGGATAATATTTCTTGTATTTGTGAAAAACCAACGCCGAATTTTCTTATTGGTAAGGGCAAGGTTGATGAGATTGCATTGCTTGCTCAGGAGTTGGACGCTGATGTTATAATTTTTAGCCATGATTTATCATGGACGCAACAGAGAAACCTTGAAGGAGTGATTAACAAAAAAACCATTGACCGCACACAGTTGATCCTGGATATTTTCGCACGGCACGCCAAAAGCCCTGAGGGTAAAATGCAGGTTGAGCTTGCCCAGCTGCAGTATCTTATGCCGCGGCTGATTGGTAAAGGTATAATTTTATCTCGTCTTGGCGGCGGTATCGGAACCCGCGGCCCGGGTGAGCAGAAACTGGAAGTTGACCGCAGAAGAATCAGGAAAATAATTGATAATTTAAAAAACGAACTTAAACAAGTAAGAATCCAACGTAAAACACAGCATAAAAAAAGAGAAGAAAGGCAGGTGCCGGTAGTAGCTTTGGTTGGTTATACGAATGCTGGTAAATCCACGCTTTTAAATGCGCTGACTAATGCTGGGCAGGTTGTTTCCGACGGGCTTTTTACTACGCTTGATACGGTTTCGCGGACACTGCAATTAAGTAGCGGAGAAAATATTATAATTTCTGATACTGTTGGCTTTTTAAATGAACTGCCGCATCATTTAATTGAATCGTTTCAGGCGACATTAGAGGAGGTTGCTCAGGCAGATTTATTAATTCATGTTTTAGATGTAAATCATCCGCGTATTTACGAGCGTAGTAAGGCAGTTTTTGATGTGTTAAAGCAATTGCATGTTGACCAGAAACCAATGATTACTGCTTTAAATAAAATTGACCTTTTGAATGATTTAACTTGGCTTTCAAAGTTAAAAGAAGATTTTGTAAATTCGATTGCAATCTCTGCGAAGTTAAAAGAAAATTTGGGGATTTTATTGGCTGAGATTCAGCAAAACTTTATCAGCAAAATGGCCTCGGTTGAAATTAGGATTCCGCATAAGCGCATGGATTTGGTGGATTTATTTTACCGGGAAGGCAAGGTAAAGGAAATTAAATACGAACAAGATGGAATCAAAATTAAGCTAAATCTACCCAAGATTCTCTATGATAAACTCTTGAGCAGTAAAGAGATAGAGGATATCTGTTAGAATATCAAATTAATTTTGTTAAAATAACTTGACAAATATGTTAAGTTATGTTAAATTTGTATTGAACCTCAAGAAAGGAAATAAAAATGCCTTTGTTTGATATCTATATAAGCCCGGATGAACCGGTTTATGTGATTAGCGTAGTAAGTAAATTAGTAGAGCTACCGGTTTGGACTTTACGCCAATTAGATAAAGCAGGCATAGTTTGTCCTAAAAGAATCGGTAAAAAAAGCCGACTGTATTCATTAAAAGACATGAAGAGATTAGAATATATTCATTATTTAATGGAAGAAAAACATGTTAATATCCACGGAATTAGAATTATATTAGAAAAAGAAACACAAGAGTAAATTTTTTTGTATTTTTATTAGCACTCCTTAATAAAGAGTGCTAAGAAATGGAGGCTTAGAAATGAAGTTGGATAAATTTACAATTAAGTCGCAGGAAGCAATACAAGATGCAGTTAGTATAGCTGATAGTTTAAAACATCAACAGGTTGATCCTGAGCATCTGGCTCTAGCTATGTTGCGGCAGAAAGATGGGATTACTCCAGAGCTTGTTGAATCTTTGGGGATTTCGACTTATTCATTAATTAGAAAATTAGAGGAAGAATTAAAAACTAAGCCAGAAGTTCACGGGCATGCCTCTGAGGCTTATGTTTCTGCGCGGCTCAACCAAGTATTAAAGGAAGCTTCTATTGAAGCGCAAAAACTAAAAGACGAATATGTTTCTGTAGAGCATATTTTTCTGGCGGCGGCTGAAGAAAGAAATAGTTTCTTGGCTAAGGAATTAAATGCACAAGGGATTAATAAGGATAGAATTCTAGAAGCATTAGGGAATCTGCGTGGAAACCAAAGAGTTACCGACCAGAATCCTGAAGATAAATTTAAGCCGCTTGAGAAATTCGGCCGAGACTTGACAGATTTAGCTAGGCGAGGAAAACTTGATCCGGTAATTGGCCGTGATGATGAAATTAGAAGGCTCATTCAGGTTACTTTACGTAGAACAAAAAATAACCCGGTTTTAATTGGTGAAGCCGGCGTTGGCAAAACTGCAATTGTAGAAGGTCTTAGCCAGCGCATTGTTCAGCAGGATGTTCCAGAAGGTTTAAAGAACAAGCGGATCATTGCTCTTGATTTGGGCAGTCTTATTGCTGGGACAAAATTTCGCGGTGAGTTTGAAGACAGGTTAAAGGCAGTGGTAAAAGAAATTGAGGCAAGTAATGGAGAGATAATTCTATTTATTGATGAGCTGCATACTTTAGTTGGCGCCGGTGCAGCAGAAGGTGCGATTGATGCTTCAAATATGCTTAAGCCGGCTTTAAGCCGCGGGCAGCTGCGTTGTATCGGAGCAACAACCCTTGATGAATACCGCAAGCACATTGAGAAAGATGCTGCGCTTGAGCGCAGGTTCCAGCCGATTTATGTGGATCAGCCAAGCGTTGAAGATACAATTGCAATTTTGCGCGGCCTAAAAGAGCGTTATGAAATTCATCATGGTGTGCGCATTAAGGATAATGCAATTATTGCGGCGGCACAGCTTTCGCAGCGTTACATTACAGAAAGGTTTCTACCGGATAAAGCTATTGATTTAATTGATGAAGCGGCAAGCCGCCTGCGCATGGAGATTGATAGCAAGCCGCAAAAACTAGATGAGGTTGATAGAAAGATTCTACAACTTGAGATTGAACGCGAGGCGCTTAAAAAAGAAAAAGACGCTTCTTCCAGAAAAAGGCTCGAGATTTTAGAAAAAGATTTACTGGAATTACAAAAAGAAAGCCAAGCGATTTCTAAAGAATGGAAAGAAGAAAAAGATTTGATTATTCGTGTGCGCAAAGCTAAAGAAGAGATTGATGAGGCAAAAAATCAAGAGAAAAAAGCGCAGATGAATGCTGATTTAGCAAAAGTAGCAGAGATTCGTTATGGCAGGTTGCGCGACCTGGAAGATAGGCTTGCGCAGTCTAGTAAAGAACTTGTAAAATTGCAAAAGAACGGTTCTTTGCTTAAAGAGGAGGTGGATGAGGATGATATAGCACAGGTAGTTTCTAAGTGGACAGGTGTTCCTTTAACTAAATTGCTTGAAGGTGAGACAGAAAAATTGCTTAAGATCGAGGATCGCCTGAAAGAGCGCGTGGTAGGGCAGGATGAAGCTGTTGATTTGGTGGCTGCTGCAATTAGGCGTTCAAGAAGCGGGCTTTCCGACCCGCACCGGCCAACAGGGGTATTTATTTTTGTCGGGCCGACTGGCGTAGGCAAAACAGAATTAGCCAAGGCTTTAGCAGGATTTTTGTTTGATGACGAGCAGGCTTTGGTGCGCATTGATATGTCTGAATATATGGAGAAGCATTCAGTGTCTCGTTTGGTGGGTGCACCTCCGGGTTATGTTGGTTATGAGGAGGGCGGGCAGTTAACAGAGGCAATCCGCAGACGGCCGTATTCAGTAATTTTATTTGATGAAATTGAAAAGGCACATCCGGATGTATTTAATTTATTACTGCAGATTTTTGATGATGGCAGGCTTACTGATGGCCAGGGCCGTACGGTTAATTTTAGGAATACCATAATTATTATGACCTCTAATTTAGGCACTCAGCGTTTTGGGTCCAATGATACACCTGGACAGATGAAACGAGTGATTGATGAAGAGTTTAAGTCGCATTTTCGACCGGAGTTTTTAAATAGGGTGGATGAAGTAATTATTTTCAGGCATTTATCGCAAAAAGATATGTCTAAGATTGTAAATATTCAGCTGGATTTAATTAAAAACAGGCTTAAAGAAAAGAATCAAATTGAATTGTTAGAGACGGATAAGGCGCTTGAGTATCTTGCAAAAGAGGGTTTTGATCCGATTTTTGGCGCTCGTCCATTAAAGCGTTTGGTTCAGAAGAAAGTAGTGGATCCTTTGGCATTAAAAATACTAGACGGTGATATTAAACCGAATGCTAAGGTGAGAATTGATGCCAAGGATGAAAAAATTGTATTTACAGGACAGTAATTTATGCTAAAATTACTGTTTAGCATTCTCATGGTGAGAGTGCTAAATATAAGGATAAATGTATGGTTAAGAGCCTAGATCAACAATCAAGAAAAAAAACAGTCTTGGGCAGGACGATAAATCAATATATCCGCGAAGCAGCTCCTGTTTCTTCAGAAGCTATTGCCCGGGAGTTTGGTTTAAGTTCAGCTACAATACGAAACATTTTCTCTGAGTTAGAAGAAGACGGTTATCTTACCCATCCTTATACCTCAGGCGGAAGGATTCCTACAAAAAATGGTTATCGCTATTTTGTAGATTTTCTATTTTCTGAAATCGATCTTTTAGATGAAGAGAAGAGCAAGATAATACAGGAATATAATGACGAAATTGATAAACTGGAAGATGTCCTTGATAAAACTTCCGATGTTATTTCTGCAATTACACATTATGCCGGCATTACTTCTCTTCTGGAGTGGCATGACCGGTTTTTTTATAAAGGAATCAGCCAGATTTTAAACCAGCCGGAGTTTCAGGATTTAGAAAAGATTCGTTTATTGATTAAAATGCTGGAAGAAAAACGCAGAATTCTGGAAGTTGTTAATCGTGATTTTGACGGCAAGGTGAAAGTTTATATCGGTGAAGAATTGGGTTTTCCGGAGATTGATAATTGTGCTTTGATTGTGTCAACATATTCGGTTAAGAATAAGCCGCTTGGAAGAGTAGCTGTGTTAGGGCCGATGCGTATGCAGTATCATCATACTATTTCGGCGTTAGAGTACATTTCAGAAATTTTAACTGAGACAATAGAGAAGATATGATGAATAATAATAAAGAAGGCCAAGAAAAAAAAGAAGAGAAAGTTGAAGAGAAAACAGTAACTTTGACTCAAGAGGAATATTTGCGGCTTAAGCAGGATTCTGAAAAAGCCAAAGAGTACTGGGATAAAATACTCAGACTACAGGCTGATTTTGATAATATTCGCAAACGTTCTGAACGCGAAAAACAGGAATTTGTTAAGTTTGCCAATGAGGGTTTAATTGCGGAGTTGTTGAATATTCTGGATGATTTGGAGCGGGCAGTAGAATTGGCCGAGTCAAAACATCAGGATTTGCCGGTTTTTTTAAAGGGGATTGAAATGATTTTGGCGCATCTTTACGAGATGCTTAAAGAACATGGCGTTAAGCCGATTGATGCTCAGGGCAAAATTTTTGATCCGCATTTTCATGAAGCATTAATGCAGGTAGAAGATAAAAATATGCCTGAACATACAGTGCTCGAGGAGATGCAAAAAGGGTATTTGTTAAATGACCGTGTGTTAAGGACTTCAAAAGTGAAGGTTTCAAAAAAATAAATTTATCAAGGAGGAAGGTATGGCAAAGGTAATTGGAATTGATTTAGGAACTTCAAATTCAGCAGCAGCAGTAATGGAAGGCGGCAGGCCGGTAATTATTCCGTCTGCAGAAGGAGCAGGAGTTTCTTCTGGTAAGGCGTTTCCTTCTTATGTTGCATTTACTAAAGATGGCCAGAGATTAGTTGGTGAGCCGGCAAGGCGTCAGGCGGCAATTAATGCCGAAGGCACCATTCAGGCGGCTAAACGTAAGATGGGACAGGATTATCATTTTAAGGTTTATGGAAAAGATTATACTCCGCAGCAGATTTCAGCATTCATTTTGCAGAAAATTAAGCAGGATGCTGAAGCTTATTTAGGGGATAAAGTTGAAGAAGTTGTAATTACTTGTCCTGCTTATTTTGATGATAATCAGAGAACTGCTACAAAAGATGCCGGCGAGATTGCTGGTTTAAAGGTATTAAGAATTATTAATGAGCCGACAGCAGCTTGTCTTGCTTATGGGCTTGAAAAAGCAGGAAAAGAATTAAAAATATTGGTTTTTGATTTTGGCGGCGGTACCCTTGATGTTACGACTATGGAAATGTGGCAGGAGGGTGGTTTTAAAGTTATGTCTACAAGCGGCGACACGCAGCTCGGTGGAACTGATATGGATAATGTTTTGATTGATTACATTGCCAATCAGTTTAAGCGTGATACTGGCATTGATTTAAAAAATGATAAAATGGCGATGCAGCGTTTACGCGAGGGAGCAGAGAAGGCAAAGGTGGAGTTATCCAGCACGCTTACTACGGATATTAATTTGCCTTTTATTACTGCTGATGCCAGCGGGCCAAAACATTTGACCATGACTATTAACCGTGCAAAGCTTGAGGAATTAGTTGGCCCGATTATTGATCGTTGCCGCGGCCCATTAGAGCAGGCTATGCGTGATGCAAAAGCAGCTTTTGAGAAAGAAGGAATTAGTTTTGCCGATAAGGGCGTGGATAAAATAATCATGGTTGGCGGGCCTACTCGTATGCCGATTGTGCAAAAATTTGTGGAAGATTATTTTGGCAAGAAAATTGAGCGCGGTATTGACCCGATGGAGTGCGTTGCTTTAGGTGCAGCTGTTCAGGCAGCGATTATTAAGGGTGATGTAAAAGATGTTTTGCTTCTGGATGTTACTCCTTTGTCATTAGGTATTGAAACATTAGGAGGAGTAAATACGCGTTTAATTGAGAGAAATACAACAATACCGACGAGGAAGTCTCAGGTATTCTCTACTGCTGCAGACAGCCAAACCGCGGTAACAATCCGTGTTTTGCAAGGTGAGCGGGCAATGGCAGAAGATGCTGTTGAGCTGGGAAGATTTGATTTAGTGGGGATTCCTCCTGCTCCTCGTGGCGTGCCTCAGATTGAAGTTGCTTTTGATATTGATGCTAACGGTATTGTGCATGTTTCAGCGAAAGACCTTGGTACAGGCAAAGAGCAGTCTGTGAGAATTACTGCTCCAAAGAAACTTTCCAAGGAAGAAATTGATAAAATGGTAAAAGATGCTGACAAATTTGCTGCTGAAGATACCAAAAGAAAAGAATTAGTTGAGGCAATAAATCAGGCGGACAATTTAGTGTATGCTACTGAAAAATCGCTTAAGGATTATGGAGATAAAGTTTCTCAAGAAGATCGTGCAGCAATAGAGTCTTCTGCCAATGAATTAAAAGCAGCAATTAAAGATAAAAATTTAGAACGTGTTAAAAAAGGTATGGAAGATTTGACTAAGGCTTCACATAAACTTGCCGAGGAAGTTTATAAGCAGGCGGCCCAAAAGCAGAAAGCTCAAGGGGCTACTGGCGGGCAAGGGCAACAAGGGCCTAGTGGCCAGGCAGCAGCAGAAGAGCCAAAGCAGGAAAATAAAAAGAACGACGAAGAAGTAATTGATGCGGAATTTAAGGAAGAAGACGACAAAAAATAATGAGCACTAAGCGCGATTATTACGAAATTTTAGGAGTTAAGAAAAGTGCTAGTCTTGATGAAATTCGCAAGGCCTATCGAGAGATGGCTTTGCGATTTCATCCTGACCGCGTGCCGCATGAGCAGAAAAAAGAAGCTGAGGAAAAATTTAAAGAGGTTTCTGAGGCTTATGCCATTCTTTCTGATTCTCAGAAAAGAGCACTTTATGATCAATACGGCCACTCCGGTATAGACCAGAAATATGCCTATGAAGATATTTTTAAGGGTGCTGATTTTTCCAGTGTTTTTGAAGGTATGGGGGATTATGGCGTCGGAGGCGGTCTTTTTGAAGAAATATTTTCTGACCTGGGATTTGATATTTTTGGATCCCGTGGAAGAAGAAGCGGCTCATCCGGAAAACGCGGCCGTGATTTAGAGATTGCGCTGACAATTACATTAGAAGAAGCAGTTTCAGGCGTAGAAAAAACAATAAATGTGCCGCGTTATGAAACTTGTGCTACTTGTTCTGGAAGCGGAGCAAAACCAGGAACTAAGAAAACAGTTTGTAGCCAGTGTAAAGGCTCAGGGCAGGTGGTTATGTCTAATGGTTTTTTTAGGATTGCTCAGACTTGTCCGCGTTGCCGAGGAGAAGGCGAAAGTATTCAAACTCCCTGTGTTGATTGCCATGGTGAAGGAAGGACAAAGGTTTCCCGGCACATCAAAGTAAAAGTGCCTCCGGGAGTGGATACTGGTTCGCATTTAAGGATTCGCGGTGAAGGCGAGGCTGGTAAAGCTGGAAAAGGCGATTTGTATGTAATTATAGAAGTTAAGCCTCATGATGTCTTCGAGAGGCATAACAATGATTTATATGCGCAGGTAAGTGTTGTTCTAACAAAGGCAATCTTAGGTGGTGAAGTTAGTGTTCCTACGATAGACGGGCATGTGAGCATGAAGATTCCTGCGGGAACTCAAAGTGGAAAAATTTTTCGTCTCCATGATAAAGGTGTTCCGGATGTGCATAATCCTGCGCAAAGAGGGGATGAGTTGGTTAAGGTTGATGTGGAAATTCCCAAAAACCTTAATGCTGAGCAACGCCGTTTGATGGAGGAGTTTGCCAGGATTTCTGGTGAAGGAAACGGCAGAGAAAGTTTTGGAGAAAAAATAAAGAAGGCGTTCAAATAATTAGAGGAGATAGTTAAATG
>JACROS010000066.1:22682-28814 GCA_016214325.1 Candidatus Omnitrophota bacterium
ATACGAATATGAATGTACACATTGCGGACATAGTTTTGAGCGGTTTCAGAAGATTACTGACCAGGCTCTGGATAAATGTCCTAAGTGCGAGAAAAAGGTCCGCAGGCTGATTGGTAGCGGTGCAGGTATAATTTTTAAAGGCACAGGATTTTATGCTACTGATTACCGTAAGTCTTCTGCGCCAAGCTCTGAAAAATCAGCAACTCCTTGTCAAAAAGGCGACGGGTGCAAAACTTGCCCTCATAGTAAATAATTATCTAAATGGCAAAAATTATTAAATTCTGGCTGCCGGTATTGTTTTCTATGGGATTTATTTTCTATGGATCATCTATCCCCGGTACAAATATTCCGTCAATTATTCCATCTCAGAACATTATTTATCATTTAGGTGTTTTTCTTGTTTTGGCATTCTTCTTTAAGAGGGCCCTAAAGAATACTTCTCAATTAACAAGCGCTAAATTAATTGTTTTTACTCTAATTTTTGGTATAATTTATGCTTTCACAGATGAATTTCATCAAGCCTTTGTGCCTAACCGGACAGTTTCTGGGTTTGATGTGTTTATTGACACTTTAGGAGTAATCTTAGGGGGTTTAATTTACAGATGAGCAAAATAAAACCTTTTCAGGCTGTAATCTATAATCAAGAAAAAATTAAAGACATGTCACAGGTTGTTTGTCCGCCGTATGACGTGATTTCTCCTGCCGAACAAGAGCGTTATCATAAAATAAATCAGTATAATTTTCTTCATATCCTTTTGGGTAAAGATGTTGCCGGAGAGGATAAATATAAAAGAGCTGGAGATTATTTTATCAGCTGGTTGAAAGATAATGTTTTAAAATATGATGAAAAACCAGCAATTTATTTTTATAGCCAGCAGTATAAAGTTAAAGGAGAAACAAAAACTCGTTATGGTTTTATTTCTCTTTTGCACTTAGAAGAGAGCAAATCTTCTTTGTTTGTGCATGAGCATACGCGCCTTGAGGCAAAAGAAGACAGGTTTCGTTTAACAAGCCAGGTCAAGGCAAACTTAAGCCCGATTTTTATCGTTTTTGAAGACAGGAAACGTATTATTCAGCGAACGTTAAGCCAGCACATCCAGGGTAAAACGCCATTTATAGAAGTAACTGATGATGAAAAAACCGTGCACAGGGTTTGGCGGCTGGATGAGCCAGAAGTTGTAAAGGGTATTCAAGATAGTCTCGAGCAGGAGGATATATTTATTGCTGACGGCCATCATCGGTATGAGGTTGCTTGTGCTTATCGCGACCAGATGCGAAACAAGCTGGGTAAAAATTCAAATGGCGAAGAAAATTTTAATTATGTTCTTACCTATTTTACTAATACCGACCAGCGCGGGCTTTCTATTTTTCCGATTCATCGTCTTTTAAGATTGACATCCAATGTTGATATGAACGAATTTAAATTAAAGCTCAAAGAGTTTTTTGATGTTGAAGAGGTTAAGGATAAGGATCGCTTCTTTTTCTTGATGCACAAGGCAGGGTTTAGCGAGCATTTGATCGGGTTGTATAAAGATAAGAAATACTGGCTCCTACGCTTAAAAAATGTTAAAATTTTAGATAAAATGATTAGTGACAAGCCTAAAGAATACAGGGTTCTTGATGTGGCAATTTTAAATTATTTGATTCTTAAGAATATGCTCAATTGTAATTTAGATGATAAAGATTTAATTATTTTTAGCCCACATGCAGATGATTTTATTGAGCAGGTAAATAAGAATCCAACTTATATGGCATTTTTCTTAAACCCGGTAAAAGTTGAGCAGATTATTGCTGTAGCGCGAAAGGGAGAAAGAATGCCTCCTAAGTCTACGTATTTTTATCCAAAAGTTTTATCTGGTTTAGTGGTAAACAAATTTGACAAGGAGAGTGCTTGATGGCGCTTTTTGGTAAACCTAAATATACGATTGTTAGAGTTAAGAAAAAAGAAATTCCTGAGGGGCTTTGGACCAAATGCGAGGAGTGCGGGGAGACTTTATATAATAAAACTCTTGAAGAAAACTTAAAAGTTTGCCCTAAATGCAATTACCATTTTGTTTTAAACGCCTATGAAAGAATTAATACCTTATTAGATAAAGATTCATTTGAAGAATATGATAAAGATATGATTTCAGTGGATCCTATTGATTTTAAGGGGCCAAAGACCTATAAGGATAAGCTGGTTTCTGACCAGCAATTGACGGGTTTAAAAGATGCGGTTGTTTCGGGCATGGGAAAGATTGAAGATAAGAAAACAATGATAGCTGTTACTGATTCTCGTTTTATTATGGGTTCAATGGGCTCAGTTGTAGGTGAGAAGATTACCCGGACGATTGAAGAGGCGACTAAAAATAAATTACCGGTGATTATTGTTTCTGGTTCAGGCGGCGGGGCAAGGATGTATGAAGGGATGTATAGCCTGATGCAGATGTCAAAGACTTGTGCGGCTTTGGCATGTCATAAGGAAGCGAGATTACCTTATATTTCCGTATTAACTAATCCAACTATGGCAGGGGTTATGGCATCGTTTGCTGGAATAGGCGATATTATTGTGGCTGAGCCAAAGGCGTTAATTGGTTTTACTGGGCCAAGGGTAATTGAGCAAACCATCAGGCAAAAGCTTCCGCCGGGTTTTCAGCGTTCAGAATTTCTTCTTGAGCATGGATTGATTGATATGATTGTTCATCGTAAAAGTTTAAAACAGACGCTGGGGCAGTTAATGGCATATTTAAGTTAATGTTGACAGGATTAGAAATTATATTATAATAACTTTATTTCTCTGAAACTAATATTTTAAGGGAGGCTTTAAAAGTGGCGCAAGTAAGCTTAAGAGGTGTTTCAAAAATCTATGCTGGGGGAGTAAAAGCAGTAGATAAGGTTAGCCTTGGTGTAGAGAATAAAGAATTTATGGTTCTAGTTGGCCCTTTTGGATGCGGGAAATCTACAACCCTAAGAATGGTTGCTGGTTTAGAGGATATTAGTGAAGGCGATATTTTTATCGGCAACAAAAGAGTGAATGATGTTCCTGCCAAGGATCGTGATATCGCTATGGTGTTTCAGAATTATGCGCTTTATCCGCATATGACTGTTTTTGAGAATATGTCTTTTGGTTTGAGGCTTAGGCGAATTCCAAAACATGAAATTTCTCAGCGTGTAAATGATGCCGCAGAAATCTTAGGGATCAAGCGCTTGCTTGGACGCCGACCAAAGGAGCTTTCCGGCGGTGAACGCCAGCGTGTTGCCGTGGGCAGGGCAATCGTAAGAAAACCAATGGTTTTCTTGTTTGATGAACCATTAAGTAACCTTGATGCTAAAATGCGCGTTCAGATGCGTACTGAGATTCATAAATTACACATCAGACTGCAGACAACCATAATTTATGTTACCCACGATCAGGTGGAAGCTATGACCATGGGAGACAGGATTGCAGTTATGAAAGACGGGCTCTTGCAGCAGCTTGCTGACCCCATTACGGTCTACGATCGTCCGAAAAATAAATTTGTTGCTGGTTTCATAGGGTCGCCTCCGATGAACTTTATGAACGGTAAAATTATTAAAAAAGAAGGCAAGCTTTATTTTAACGAAGGCAGGATTAATGTAAGAGTCGTTGAAGAGATGTACCCTAAAATGATGCCTTATGTCGGTAAAGACATAATTTTTGGTATCCGTTCTGAAGATATTTACGACAAATTATTTGTTTCTGAAGCTCCTCAAGAAAATATTGTCCGGGTTACTTGTGAAGTTTTTGAGCCTATGGGTTCTGAGGTTTACCTTTACTTGAATACCGGAAAACATACTTTTATTGCCCGTGTTGGCGCACATGACAAGCCAAATGTCAATCAGGATATGGATCTTGTTTTTGATATGAGCAAGGTTCATTTCTTTGACAAAGACACAGAGGAAACAATAGTTTAGTTTTGGCCTCTTTTCTAAAAAATACCTTCCGGTTTATTTTCCTGCTTGTCCTATTTTTAGTATTGCCGATTTTTTTTCTTCAAAAAAAAGCTATTGCTTTTGGTTGGTTCTTTCTGTTTTATTTAGTTAATTTCGTTTTTGTTGTTATTTCGGTAAACAAGACAGCTAAGAAAAAAGCCGCAATTAAATATGATATTCAAAAAGTTGAAGAAGAATTAAATGTTTTGGTTTCAGAGAATTCTAAGGAAGAAAAACATAACCTAAGCCTGCAGCAAAAAATTTCCCGTTATAACAGCCTCAAAGAAATAATCGAAGAATTAAATCAAAAGCTAGATTTAGATTTTGTATCTGGGAAACTTGTATCTATAGCTTTTTCTATGATTTCATTAAATAAGGGCGCAGTTCTATTGTATTTGGTGGATTCAGAAACCCAGAAGCTTTCTTTGTTTAAAACTAAGAAAGAAGATAAAGATTTGGTGATAAAGGCCAAAGAAGGGGATATGTTTGATATCTGGGTGCTTAGGCACACAAGCCCGCTTTTGGTTGAGGATGTGAAAAGGGATTTTCGTTTTGATTTGGACAAGCTTAAGCGAGGTGAAGCAAGGCCGATTGTGTCGTTGATTAGCGCGCCTCTAGTAAGCGGGCACAGGCTGGTTGGTATTTTGCGGCTCGATGCAGCAATAGCAAATCTATTTACGCAGGATGATTTACGTTTTCTTGCTTTGGTTTGTGAGATTGGTGCAGTTGCTATTGAAAATAGCCAGTTATTTCAGAAGACGCGTGATTTGGCAATTCACGACGGATTGACCGGACTTTATACTAAAGGATATTTTCTTGAACGCCTAAAACAGGAGTGCCGCAGGCAGTTGCGTAAAGCAGGGCAGTTGAGTTTACTTATGTTGGATATTGATTATTTTAAAGTTTATAATGATAAATTTGGGCATACGTCTGGAGATATTGTTTTAAAGAATTTGGCTAGATTGTTAAATGATTATTTTAGCGGTGAGGATGTTGTTTTGGGCCGGTTTGGAGGAGAAGAGTTTTGTATAGTTTTAAATGGAAAGGATAAAGAAGAAGCGCTTGGCATTGCAGATGGTTTGTGCCGCAAGATTGCAGGTGAGATAATAACTTTGCGCAGGCAGAAAACAAATATTACAGTATCTATTGGTGTTTCTTGTTTTCCTCTGGATACTGCCGATGAGAATGAATTGGTGCATAAAGCAGATGCAGCAATGTATGAAGCAAAGAAGAAAGGAAGAAATCGGGTATGTTGTTTTTAGTTTTATTAATAGCTTTATCATTGGTTCTTCAGTTGTATTCTTCAAGATTGTTCCGTGCCAGAATCATTAGACTTGAGGGTAATTTTAACCAATTACAGAGAAAACAGTATTCAGCATTAAAAAAGAATGTGAAACTTAAAACAGAAAATTTAGCTTTGGGAAAATCTGTGGAAGAAATTTCTCAGCTTTATGAGGTTACTAAAGATATTTGCCGCAGTTTAGAAGAAGAGGAAGTTTTTAAAAATTTTCGTGATGATATCAACCGGTTTATAAAACCCAAAGATTTGAAGTTTCTAAAACCCGATGAGGATATTTCTTCTTATGAAGAAAGAAATATATTGCCGATAAAAATTGATGAGAGTTTGATTGGCAATCTTGTTGCTGTTGATTTGCCTGTTTCTGAAAGAGAAAAATTTTATATTTTGGGTGGCCAATTTAAATTAGGCATAGAGCGTTCAGCTCTTTATAGCAAGGTCCAAGAACTTGCGATTACAGATGGTTTAACTCAACTTTTAACCAGAAGATATTTCTTGGAGAAACTATCAGAAGAAATTAATCGTTGTCAAAAGTTTGGATTGAGCTTTGCTTTTTTGATGATTGATTTGGATAACTTCAAGTCTTTTAATGATCGCTACGGGCATTTAGTAGGAGATGCTTTGCTGCGCCAGACAGCAATTACAGTTAAAGAAAATATCAGGCAGATAGATTTTATCTGTCGTTATGGTGGCGAAGAATTTGCATTGGTTCTTGCTGAAACTAATCAGGAACAAGCGAGCATAGCTGCAGAGCGTATTAGGCATGCAGTTGAGTCAAAGATTATTAATGTTTATGATGAATCGCTTCAGATTACAGTAAGTGTTGGTATGTCTATTTTCTCTGATGGCAAGTCTGATACAAAGTCACTTATTGACAAAGCAGATAAGGCTTTGTATAAAGCAAA
>JACROS010000012.1 GCA_016214325.1 Candidatus Omnitrophota bacterium
TATCAACATCAAAATTCCCGCTTACCTGATATCCACGCCATTTAAGCATTTCAAGAAGCAATTCTGCGTTTTTTATTTCCTGTTCGTTCCAATCATTAATTATATAGAACACGACTTTATTTTGTACCGGAGAACTTACAACTACTTTAGACAACGCTATTCCCCTAGTTAATGCCACAGAAACTTTTTGAGCTCTTAACACGCCATCTAAAACATTTTGATGCAATGTTAATAACTGCGGCAGTCCTTTTTCAGACAAATACGCTGATAATTGAAGTGTTTCGATCATCCCGGGATTATGACTATCCTCAAAACAAAATCTTCTATCATGAAAAACCTGCGCCAATGATTCGTAAAATATTTTTCTTGCGATATTAATACACTTTCTAAAACTATGGTCGTATATTGACTTAAAGTTTATTTTATCAACAAACTCAGGAACAAAAGTGTCTAATGTTGAGAAAAATACTTTTCTTTGAAATTCTGGCATTTTTGAATCGCCATTAGCAGGAATCGTGCGCAAATTTGCAATCCTATCACAAAGTTTTGCCAGCATAACGATAAAACCGAGATACCCAATAGTATTCACAATTTCACAAAGATACTCCTGTTCTAACTCACCTTTATCCTTAGAGATTAATTTCACTGCCTGATAAATTGCTTAACCAAAAATTTCCTTCAGGCTCTGCTCATCAACATCTCCATCCTCCAGACTATCATGCAAAAGGATCACCATTAAAACCATCCAGACCTGCTTTTTGGTAAGATATTTTTGTATCTTAATTTCGCGAAGCGCCACAATTGCCGCATCAAAAACATGAATAATAGCAGGAGTAAAGTGATCTTTCCGCAATACCCCCATTTGCTTCTTAGCTACAATCTGCACTGCTTTATTAAGCAGCTCTCTTTGGTTTTGAGTAAATTTTATATCTATCCCTCTTAATAACCTCTTAACAAGATTATTAGACAACCTGCCGGGATAAAATCGGATACTCTTCTTTCCTACTTGCAGTTCCTTAGCAAGCACATCCTTTAAAGATTTTAACTCCACATCAACCGGAATCTCTATACCAAACAAATAACGCAAATAACCGCCTTCTTTTGGCTGAGGGTTCAAAAACGAAACAATATTAACATTATTAGCTTTGAAAAATCCTGTTATATCCACAAACTTCATTATTGAATACTTAGCAGAAAATTCTATTGTCCATATCTGTTTTAGGCGCTTCGCATATTCTTCATCAAGATAATCTTCAATTAAGGACAGGCTATCCTTTAACATCTCTACACTACTAATACATGCGGGCTTAATCAAAATATCCAAAAGTATTTCCCTCTGCTGATCATTCCTTATCAACTGCACGATAATCCCCGCCTCAGGCCCCAGCGCTTCAAACACAGCAAAAAATATGTCATGCAAGATCCCCGGCCGCTCATGATTAAAAGTAAGCTTAAGCTTAAGTATTAATCGTTTTTCCCTATTTAAATAGCCCAGTTCTGATAAGCTGCAAAACTCTTTATTCTTAATTGCAGAGGAAGAAAATTCACGAAGCCTCTGCTTAGCATGAGCGAAAACTTGTGCGCAACCAATTGTTTCTAAATCCAAAACTTCTTTTAATATTACGGATAAGATATTTTTCAAGTCTTCGCTAAGCTTATCTTTGTCTTTTTCTAAGATAAAAGCATCCTTAGCATAAAAACCCTTAGTATCAACAGGCGCATCAATAATATTAATTCCGAGACTAAAAATACAAGTTGAAATTAAGAAAATCAGCCCGCGCCTATCTGCAGCATAAACCTCCATTATGGTTTTATTATTATCATCAACAAATCTAACTTCTGTTTGATGCAAACAATTGACGTTGTTTTTCTCAAAACTATACCCATGCAGCAACAAATTTAAAATACTTATCGCTGCAGCTTCATTCTCCATAAATTGGCTCAAAATTGAGGTGATTGCCGACTCAAGGCAAGATGGCTCAATATGGGAAACATCCTCTCCGCCAAACTTAACCAGAAAACGGTTGAAGACCAGCCCATTAGCAACAGTTCTTATTTTGGCGCGGTGAATATCATAACCACTTTTTATCAAAATAGCGGTAATTGCCATTAATATTCCCGGTTTATCCTTGGCCGAAACAACCAATAATTCATCGTACATTTCAAAATCATAATCCCGCTGACGTTTAAAGATCCTCACAGCAGCCTGATTTTCATTTATACCCTTTATCAGATCCAACTCATCTCTAATCTTTCTTAAACTATTACCTATTAGATGAACAACACCCACCAAATCAAGATACAAATCCACCAACTGCTCACCATAATCATTGCGCAAACCTGAAAGTTTTATTTCTACTTCTTCTTTTGCCAACCGCTGGTATTCTTTATCAGAAACAAAACTTACAATCCTGCTAAACAAACCAATCATTTGCAACAACTGCCATAAATTACCTGTGTTCTTTACTGGATCAACCGCAACAAAATCACTAAGAGCCAATAAATAAAGCATCCTTATTTTGTGTAAATCATTACCCAGAATACTCACAAGCTCTAAGATTGCAGAAGGACTATCTATATCTCTATTATTCATGAAAAACGCCTGCACATCTACGTTAGAAACCAAATATTTAATCGTCTCTTGCGAGAGCTCTCCTAGGCCAAGCCTGTTTAAAATAACCGGAATAATTTCAAATGCACCGTACTCATCGTGGCCAGGGTCAGTATTTCTTTTGAATCTTCTCACCTTGCCAATATCATGTAACAGAGCAGCCAAACGCAACAAATAAAAATCTTCTGAAAAACGAACCTGCTTATAAACTTCTGCGATTTTTCTCCTAACATCCCTTCTGACTAAATTTTCCCGTTCACTTAATAATTTATCCGGCATAATTACCCCAGGCAATTTCTCTAATAATTCAAGAGTCGCCACAGAATGCTCCGCCACATTTCCGTGGATATGCCCCATGCGCCGATCAGACTCAACATTCATCAATTCCCCAAGTTCAGCAATAACATCAAATAAGCTTCTATCATCATACATTTTCTTAATTTTTCTTGCGATGTTACCAGATAACTTCATAAGTTTCATAAAATTACTCTCTAATGAAGAAGAGCTAGAATTGACAAACGGCTTTCTATTTTCAAATATTCTTAATAATCCATCCCCCTCAAAGCACCTAATTCCTGCAAATACCAACATTTCATCCATAGTTAAACCGCGTGCCTGAGCCCGCTCTTTAAGAAAATCACTATTAGATCTATTCATAAGAAAACCATCAAATTCATACTTTTGCCAAACATCAATTAATACACCATGATCTACAAATATCCGATTCCGGAATAAAACAATCTCCTGCATTATCTTAAAATCTTCAGAACAAGGAACGCCTTTTGCACCCACAACTACATCAAAATCTGAAGGAGCATCTTTACCAACAATTTTAAAAATCTCCCCAGATTTTATATCAACAAATCTATGATGATTCTTATAATTTCCAACCCTCGGCCAGGCTACGCTAGGCACAACAACTAAACGAGCAAAACTGCCAAGCACGCAAACAATATGCACATTATGTATTCTATTAATTTCATTAATAAACAAGTTGATGACACCTTGATATGCCTGAAGCGACTCTCGGTAAGCCTGCTGGTTTAAAGCAATCCCAAATTTGCTAAATTTGCCTACTACAAATTCATGAGTAGATAAACCATCTAGCGCAGAAGACGCTACATCAATAATATTTAACAGACTCACCGGCCCCAAAGCACTTGAAACTGCTTTTGTCAAGACCACCAGCTTGTGCACCGGTTCAAAAGACTTCCTTCCCACCAAAGGAGCAGCTAAAACATAAGGATGCCAATTAATTAATGTTTCTAAATCATGCGCTCGTGAGCTTTTTGTAAAACCATTTTTCGTAAACATTGGCTCCAGCATCACGTCAGCATTAAACAACAATACTATTTCTATATCTGTCTTAGAAATTGCACTTACCCACTCAAATTTCCAATCCCGGTAAGACGCCTGTTTAGGAGAATATTTTACAAATGCTGATACATCTTTTAAAATCAGCGTCTTAAAATTCTCACTTCTGGCAAGAGTTAAAATAAATTCAGAATCAAATATGTTATTTTTTAATTCATCCTTTTCAAAAAATTTCAAATTACCTGCTGCAATCCTTAAATCAACGTATTTATTAAACAACTCTTCCTGATCTTTATCTTCTATGAATGAAAGAAAAGTAATCTTAGAATGATAATCTTCATCCACAGCAAATATCCTAGTAAATAAAGATGCGAACAAATCTAATCCACAGCAAGGCACAAAGACTTTCTCTTTTAAAAGCCCAAGAGAAAACAGATACTTTAAAATCAAGATTTCATCCAGTCCTGCCCAAGAAAACAATGTATAAGAGTTAGGACGATTAAACCTGCCCCGCCAATTTTGCATGGCATTTCTATGCTTCAATATTGCTCTTTTAATATTTTCTAAACATTCTGATCCTGTGCCAATTGAAGAACTAGCTGAATTTTTGGCTGGATTATTCTTGCAAAAATCACGAATTTTTTTGTTTAACGCAATACACTTTTCAATTACTTCCTCCTTAGCCTGCTCATGCAAATGGTCTTGAGTATGCAGCCTTGCCAAAAACTCTGAAATTACTACTAACCTCTCAGAAAACCTTAAGTACTCATCATATCCATGCTCAGAGCTTAATTCTTTAAGCTGGCACCAAAGATTATAAGCCTGACTGACCAAGCCACTTTTTACAATTAGTAATTCTGGCTGTTTAAATTTAACTTCTCTTAATAACATAAATAAAGACTCTATTTCTTCATCAAAGACCTGCACAAATCCTATATCTTGCGATACATCATTAAGACTTGCTTCATCAGATCCATCCTGCGGATTATAGATTTCTGTAATATCCTCAAATGTAGTTATTACAGCAACCACTTGCCCATTTTCATCTCTAATTATTCTGTCTTCAGTAAGGCCAGAAATCATTGTTCCGTCTTTTCTTACATATAACCGATAAGGAGATTTTGGCAAAACCTCTCCTCTTAACTTCGCCTGAAATCTTACCCAAGCATCTTCTCTTTGTTCTTCATCAATAAAATCAAAGATCTTGTTGCCAATCATCTCCTCAGAAGAATAACCCAGTCTATTTAATTCTCCTGAGTTTACATAAAGAATCCTCCCTTGAGGATCAATTATATGAACCCCTATAGGCATCTTTTCAAAGAAGCTAAAGATATTCTCTCCAATAATTCTTAATACAGCAGAAATTGGGTAACCATCTTTTGCAGTTACTGCCGGATAAGCACTTAAATTAACTGCTTCATCGCTTGTCTTAAATTGAGAAACCGTCTGATAAAATAACCTGATCAATCCCCTGCCCAAAAGATCATTGATCTTGATCGTAGCGCTCAAATCTTCAGCTTCAACATCGCGCTCTGCAGCTTCGATTCTGCGTAATTCTTCATTATCAGGGCCCCAAAAACTAACATATTCCCTCATTTCATGCAAATGAATAAGCACAGAACATTCTTCAGAAATAGCACTCACTATCTCTATTAACTTATCCATAAAATCGTCATATTCTTGATCATCACCTGTTTTGATATTAACAACGATATCAATATCTGACGGCACGGTTTTGTCAAAAGTAGTAAAACCTCCTTTTTGACGCGTTTGAATACCAATTCTAGGCAAACCTATTCTTATAGATTTCAATCTAGCAAAACTTCCAATTACTCTTTCAACCTCAACCTTCTCAAGCTTAACAACACGAGTATAAAAAGTGTTAATGGCCAACTGATATTTCAAGAGAGCCTCTTTTCTGGCTGCATCGTTTAAGGCGATTCCGGTTTCACTAAATTCGCTTTTCTCTGAGCCAACAGAAGAAGAACTTGCTTTATTAGCCAACAACCTTTCTTCAATAACCACACACAACTCCTCTAATCTATTTAGATAATAGGGATAAATAGGAAGGTTATTTGCTCTAGCAAACTCATCTTCTGCTAATTTTAGTTCCCTAAGTTCATCTACAAGTTCCTGCATCTGAAATACTTTTATATTATTCAAATTGCCGTTTTTTACAAAAAACTCCAGCCGATCAATAACTGCCAGTTTTACCATTTTGTTTTCATGCGGCAAATTAAGCATTGTTTTTAATAACTCGATTTTGTCAATTTCAGCGCTATCAATATATGCTATTCTTTCCGAAATAGTAAAACCAACCTGCCAATAAAATAATTTAAGACAAAGATAATCAAACAATTTCAACATAGGGCGAACAAGCAAAGCTGCATAAAAAGCAGCAAGCAAAATTTCAGAATTTGTAACCGGGCTGGAAGATTTAAGAATACAATCCGAAGAAAAACTAGTACCTGTAATTACCAAACCCTTAGTTAACAATTCACTCCTTGGTATTGTAGAGTTTGATTTTGAAGAAATAAGCATTCCTTTACCTGTATCAAGAACATAGCTGCGCATTTTTCTTTTCAACAGATACTTTTCATCAACACAAATACAACTAAATGTATTAAGAAATATTTGATCCGCATTTACTATTTCAGGAAAACAATCCTTGCGCAGCAACTCTGCAATCAACGAAAGGTTAAAATAATCTCCTTTTAACAACAACGGCTTATCCCCAAAATTTAGGCCGCTAACAGTAAAGATGTTTTCTTTACGATCAAAAACAGAAATTACAATTTCTTTTTTACCAACCATGAGCCGGATTGGATAACGGGCAAAATCATCTCTTACTGATTTGGCACGCGACCTTCCGCGACAAAATAAATAAGCCTTAATTATTTGAGTATGTGTAAAAACAAACCTGGTCCTTAATAAACTCACGACGGAGAGTTTTTCTGAAGGCCTTAAATTAACTTCTGCAGATTTATTTAAATTATTATCAAATTCTACAAACTCTCTTAATTTATTTAGCATGAATAGCGGCATAGTGGTTTTTCTTCTCTTGTCGTACATTACACCTGAAGGAATCAAAGCTTCCCCAGTCAAAGAAGAAACTATCTGTTTTCCACGCACTTCAAATACGATAAAGTTTTTTTCATTATTTAAATCCATAACAACCAGAAAACGAGAATAAGTTTGCGCATCTCTATATAAAATTATTTTAGCTCCCGAAGAATTTTTACCGCGGTAAAAAGAAGGCAAGGTTAAAACGGAATTATTAAAATTAATATTACGCTGGTTATGATTTTTGCTTTTTTGGCCCAATTGTTTTACTAGTTTTAAAAGTGCAAATTTTCTAGCTGAACTAAATTTACCAGAGATACCCAAAACTCTATCTCTAAAAGCAATAAATGTAACATAGGTATCTATCTTGACTTCTGTCTGATTTGCAGAAATCTTCAGATTATCTTCAAATCTTTCCTTACCTATAGAAAATTTCAGTGTCAGGCAATTATCAGCTTTATTAATAACTAACTTTATTTTTGGATGTTTTGGGTCAAATAACTCAACTCTGGAAGCCTGAGAATACGGCAGAATATTGGCGCGGCTGGTGAGAATGCCTCTTAGCTCTTTAGGAATTTCTAGACGCAACCCAGCAAAAGAAAGGGAATTTAAAATTGTGTCCGAACTAAACCCTGAAAATAATACTATTCCAAAATCATTATAACTTAATCCATGATAACTAAACCATTTACCAAGAGAACTAGCTTTTGTATGTGGCGGGCCTCTTAATCCAGGTAAGCCTTGCGCAACTTCCCATAAATTTGGAGCCCTATTTAACTCGCGAGTTAATTCTGCTACGATTTCTTTAATATCTTGGATACGCTTATGATATGCTGGAGAGAATCTTTTCTTTCTATCCTTGCCTGAATTTCTACTAGAGGAGCTACTGTTAAAAGGTTCCTTAACAGGAGAGCCTGCAGAATCATCATCCGGCTTAGGCGGACAATATTCTTCCCACATTGCCAACAAAAGTGGATCATTACTGCCGATTACCACCGGCTGTACAATAACCGGTTCTTTTATGCGAAAATTAATTCCGGCTAATTTAAATAACTCGTTTTTGTCTTCAATTGAAATTGTTTTCTCAAATGGCAAGTCACGCGGAAAAGTAACATCAATAACTGTATTATTTCTTCTCTTAAATTTATTTTGCATAAGCTGCTCAAACCACCAGCGTATTTTCTCTAATTGCTGTTCGGTAATAGCATCTGCTTGTTTAATTGTAAACAAATAATAATGTTTCTCTCTAATTATAATTATATCATGATGATATTCACAGCATGGAAGAAGCGCGGTTATAATTACTTGTGCCTCTTTAGCAGATGCATCATTATGATCCAGTTGACCAAGAGAACAGTCTGTTTGTGCATATAAAATATTACAATTATTGTCTTTTATAGTTAAATAAACCTTTATTCCCAACTCATCCTCGATATATCTAACTAATTCACAAAGCAGTATAAACGGCCTCATGTGCATGCACCACTTTGCCTCAACCAAAAACACAGGCTCATTTATGGGCGAAGAAACAACGCCAAATATATACCCACCTAATTCTGCGCGATAATACAACCAAGGAAGACCTTGTTTTAATTTATCAAAAGGATTAAGAGTCTGGCCAAAAGAAACAAAAAATTGCCCTGGTTTTAGCATCCTTAATATTCTTTCCTGAAGAATTTCTTCTCCTTCTCTAAATGTACCCATGCCAAAATAATAAATAATCCTATGCCTCTTTTGTTGAGTTAATAACGACGCCTTTAAATAATCCCCCCGCACAAAAGAAAGTTGATCGGCAGTTATTAAGCCGCGCCTTAGGCCATACTCTCTTATACTTAAAGATTCTTTATACAAACTTCCGTCTAATTCCCAGCCTTCAACTGATAAGCCCAAAATACTTGCTAAGCCTAAATCAAAAACACCATTCCCTGAACCTAAATCTAAAAGACTTATATCGCTTCCTTCTTTTCCGGTTGCCTGAATTGCCTTGGCCACCAAAACAAATGCTCCTTCAGGAGAAATATAATGCACTCCAGCGTTTGTGCGCCTTGGCCAAAGGCCAGATAATTTTTCTTTTAAGTAAATAGAGGAAGGTTTTAAATCAGCAGAAAATCTTTGCCTATAATAATCCTCAAGCATAGATAAGAAAATTTTACCCTTTTGAAGAATATACCTATCAAATTCTGTTTCCGTCAAATTTTGTATGGCACTAGAAGACTTTTTATCTGCAAATACAAGCCTGCCATTACACCCTCCAGAGTAACCAACAGACATCTTCATCGCCTGATCTAAAATATCTACATATTCTAGCGGCCAGGAAAAATAGTATTTCAAATTATAAAATATTGCCTGTGCCAGAAATTTTGTTGCTTTATCTCTATCTCCAGTTTGGACACAACAAAGGCTAAGGCAATAAGTTGTCTCACCAAGATCAAACTGGCTATCCAGAGACTTTTCTAAACACTCAACTGCCTTGTCAAATTTATTTTGTATCAAATAAACTTTGCCTAGATTTAAATACAAAATACCTAAATACACTTGGCTTGACATAAAATCTTGACCAATTTCAATGGCCCTTTTAAGGTATGATTCTGCATCAGTAAACCTGCCTTGTGCTGCCATAATATTGCCAAGGTTGCTATAAGCTAGTGAATAATCCGGCCTAAGCTTAATTGCCAGGAAATAACTCACTTCTGCCTTTAAATAATTCCCACAATAGCAACTTATATCACCTAAGCTGACCAACAAAAACGGGGTTAATGCATACTGTTCGTAGATATTTATTTCCGGATAATGCAAATTAAGTATTCCTTTTAAAGTTTTAACCCCAAGATGGCCAAAGGAAACATTATAAATCTTATTCAGCTCTTCCCGGCTTAATTTAAATTCTTCTCTTAACTCAAATGCATTATTCTTAAGAATAAATAAGCTCGGGCTTAATCCATCAAGCCTAAAATACAGCTCCATTACATTTAAATTATAAAAATCAACTAGTAATGCCATATCTTTCGGCATTAAAATTAAAATAAAACTATTTTTATGAGTATTTGCTCCTAAAATTTTATACTCTTTTAATAAATCATCATCCAAAACATAACTTAACAGCAAATAGGCCAATTGAGTAAGGCTATCTTTATAAAGTCTATTCTCAAAATCAAGCCTTAATTGCTTATTTAATCCAAGGCTTGACATTTCTTCATATATATCTGCACCGTTTAAGGCATTAACTAAAAACTTAGTTAATAAACCCTCTCCTTTGGATGTCTTGCCGGCAATTAACCAACTGTTAATAACCAGATACTCGGCAATCTCCCGCACATAATCATTACCAGAATATTTACGCTTAAAACGACAAATTACATTATCTAAATCTGCTTCTTTTAATAACCTAGTGAACTCCACAGTTAAAAGTGGCAGATAAAAAGTAAGCTCATCCTGAGAATAACCAATATGACTAAGAGAGCGCCAAAGAAAATCACTAATTTCTTTTTGTTTTTTATTCTGCCATTTTATCGGCGAGCTAACTGCATCAAATAAACAATCGGGATCAAAAGGATCATCGCCAGCAGAATACCCATGCATACGCCTTATGCTTCTCTGGTTAATTTCATCTGACAATGCTTCTATCGCATTTAGTAATACCTGCAGCCTTGGCCTAAGCTTATCAGGTAAATTACTATTTTTTGCTAAGCCTTCTGCCTCAACTAATAAAGCAGAGATATCTCTTTTTAATTCATTACGCGAAATTCTCCTTCCATATTTAAGCATTAAAAGTCTACCTTTTACATCCTGAAGTTCAAAAAATAAATCACTTATATCTTCCTCTAACTTTTTGTCAATATCATTCATAGCTGCTCTACGTACAGAATTGACTACTGATTCAAGCCGAGCATCTCTTTTCATTCTTCTTGCTATTGTGCGCGGGCTGATCCTTACAACACCAGCAATATTAATAAATGTCGCAGGAATACCTTTGGGCATGTTTTTAACCCCCTGAGAAACTCTTTCTAGTGTTGAAAGCACATATTTATCCATAACTTGATTAATCCTAACAATACGTACTTTATGCAACGAAACAGTTTGTTCGGTCGTCTGTAAAAGCTCTGCAATATTTCTTCCGGTAACAGCTTTACCTTTTCGCCTTAACTCTATAGCCGCCCACACAATAACAGCTTCCTCAACCCTTAAGAAAACACCACTAACCCGAGGATGTTTATTGCGGTATTTAATTACCGTGCCAATGTCTAACCCGCTTCTATTCATAATCTCAAAAGCAGTAGGGAAAATGTGCTCTCTCTTTACCTCTCTAATAATCTTCACCAGCATTCTTACTTGGTTTGTAGAAATAGCCTCATCAATTGCGTTAAGCCTTCTTCTATACCTTGAGATAGTCTCAACGTTTAATGTATATAATTCTGGATGATCTTTCTTAACCTGCTCAACAATGCTTAAATTTGTTACCACCAAGCCCAATGAATCCAATATTTTAATTGCTTCTAAAATATATAACTCTAAATCTTTATACAGCGATTTTGGCACGCGCTTCTGTGCATCATTTCCTTTAACCGCAGAAGAAGTATCGCTGCTACCTTTACATTTTCCATTGTGCCCATACACATGATTTACTGTCATTGTCTTCTCCAGCCAATAATCATTTATAAACATTAAGATTTCTTCTAATAAATCATTTAAATTAAATGTTGTTTGCTGAAATTGACTACTTAAATAAGCCAAGACATTTTCCCTGGACCTATTTAGCAACTGGATGATCATTATTTAAATATAGCATCGCATCTAAAAGCACTACTAAATTAAATTTATCCCAATAAGACGATTTTGTTTCAGAATTATTGCTAATATTAACCACCGCAGGCTGAATAGAAACAGCTGCTGGATTGACTTTTTTATGAGTACGGGCTCGAATGGGTTTTATTGCCAAAACCTCTAAGGCTTTACCATTTTGTGCTGCATAAGCACGAGAAACAGCCCAATTTAAAACCAAATCTTTTCGAATTAGCTCTGCCATAAGACCAGAGTCCATTACACAAGCATCGGCAATATTTGCCACAACCATCTTAACCCCATCACGCTCAAATTTAATAACTAACTCTAAGATAAACTCTACCTGTTTCCTCTTTAGTTCATTTCTTAGTAAATAATACGCGTTAAAACATTTTCCTACTAAATCAAGGGATAAGCCGCTTCTTTGCGCAATTATTCCTTTATGCGGGAACTCTCCGCCACCTACCAATAAATTTATGGTCTCGGTAATTCTCTGCGCCTGCTTACTCTGAATTAATTCATCTAAACTCGGATATAGCTTCCGGCAAAGAGCCAATGTATCTATTTTTATTCCCAAATTAAGAATATTTGTAATATGAACCGGATGACCGGCTTCTTCAAGCAGATTAATCGCCTCCATAATCAAATCAAGCCAAAGATAATTACCATGAGCTAAAACACAAGCATCAACACCTTTATTATTTGTATTCAAAATGTTTAAGACTTCTTTGGCCCCACAAGAAATATATTCATCTTTTACTAAAATATGCACTGCATCAGGCCAATAGTCATGTGTCCTGCCATATAAAGTATTAATAGTTACGCCAAGGCAATTTGCAACGAAGCCCTTTTCCAAATACTCCGGATGATCAGAAAAGTTTTTTCTTAAATAAATCAGACAATTAGCAATTGCTTTAGCGTAGGACCTTTTTCGCACATCAAGGGCAATTGCAACCCTATCAATAGATAGAGCTAAAACAATACTTGCTCTTTCTAAATATGAATCTGCCGTATTCCAATCAACACCAAAATAATCAGCGATAGATTGAACTGGAGGGAAATACATTCTCAATTCATCTTTATTAAACCAATCCTCAAAATAATCTAACACCTTTATAGGAACATTTGTTTTAGCTGTCTTTCTCCCAACATAATATCTTTCTAAGCGCGATTCTATTGCCTGATTTAACCTCGGATTACCCAGTTTCTTCAGATCTAATAATACAGTTTCCAGATTATCCGAAACAATACCTAAGCGTAAAGATAATGCCTTTGCTATCTCTTCTTGACCAGGAAGGATAGTTAACACCGAATTAAAACTAAAACAATATAAAATATACATATAAATAGCTTTGGCATATTCTTTACGATAGCATAAGACTGCAATACCAATTCTCTTAAACAAGAAATTGCACTTAGGGTCTTCTGATAATTTCTCCAAATAAACTATCATATCCTCCCAGTAATTCTTGTAAAAAGTACTCAAGGCCATACCACAAGCATCTGAAACTTTCTTAATCTTTGGCAATACAAATAAATCAGAATTATTTCTAAATCCTGCAACCACAAACTCTACGGCCGAATATAATTGGCTATTATCTACCTGAAAATTTGAGTTATTACCTGGGCCCACTAAATTGCTCTTGTCTTTTAATTGCTTTTCGTGGATTAATCTTTCTATAAATTCAAGTAATTTAATAGCATGAGTGTTAAGCTTAAAAAAAGTTAAGTCTAAATCTAATTGCCGCAACTGCCCTATTTCTCTATTACTGTTATTACTTTCCAGCAACACATTTCTTATTATATTTAACCATTCATAGATATAATTCAATTCCAATCTGATAAAATTATCACGCTCTACATATGAATTACCAAAGGAAAATGATAAAAATCGCAACCATTTTACCCTCTCTAACACTGCATTAAGATGTATCTCAGCAGAAGCACTCTCAAAGAATCTCTTTGTAAATATGGCATTTGCACAACAGAAATCAATCATCGCAGGATTAAAACCTTTTTTTCTAAGGCTACCAACCGTCCAGCTAATTACCTTGCTAAATAAAATAAAGTTAAGTTCCCCTTTTGTGCTATCAGTAAAATACCACCACGAGTATTTGTCGCTTTGTGTTTTCATAACAAAAGTTACTGCTAAGCCATAAACAAAATGATCAAATCTTCTCTTGTCAGGAAATGCCAATTGAATAATTTTGTCTTTTTTCATAACATCACTAAGCTTGCCGACAAAGCTCTTAACTTCTACATCAAACCCAATAGTATTCCCCATTTCTTTCAGTGCAGAGGAAGCAGAGTTACTCCCTTCCTTGAAACCACATTTACTAAATCTATCCTGCTGCAAGCGGGTGATTACATCTCTTCTTTGCTGTACTAAAAGCGAGCATTCTCTAACAAGCTTGAACACTGATTTATTTTCAATTTTACCTGTATTAACAAATTGCTTTAATTTCTTGATTAATAAATCCACAATTTGCTTTTCCTTACGCGGGACCAAATTATCAGTAGAAATTATTTTTGCAAACTCACGCATACGATAAATTGCTGATTCTTCTAAGCTTTTTCCCTTGGGTGTTTCATCTATGATTCCCCATTCTTTTAATCTTGAACCCATAGAATATAACTTGCTCAAGTCAAACTTGACCTGTGCCTCTTCTATAATTGCTGTGAGCTCTGCGCGGATTAACTGTGCTATAGCAGAAAATAATTCATTAAATCCGGATTCAATTAAACATACCCCTGCTTTATTGGGAGAGGCCCTAAATTTCTTTATTTCTTCCTTTAATCTTTTAGCTTTTAAAAAGAAATCCGACGCTTGTTCATCAGGAACTAATTGCAGCAAATTTATAATACTAAATAGCCCGCCGGTTAACTGTTCAATTTGTACAAAATCTTGCCCTACTGCAGAAGAGGCCACAAGCGCAACAGGCAAAGCACCCTTTAAGAATAAATCAGTAATATCAAAATACTCTCTTTTCTTACATGCTTTCTCTGACATTAAAGCAGTTTCTAAAGAATACGGCTCTTCAGTTAAATCCACAGAAAAACATTTACCGGCGTTAAATACATAAATCATTTTTGAGCTTCTATCAAAATAAGCCCTGCTTTGCGCATCAAGTTTAAATATAAGCTTGGCCTTAATTTGCTGAATTATTGCAGTTGTTAATTCAATTTGTAATGCGGCGTGATTCCTTAAAATATAAGCAGTCAATTTCTCAGAAGCGATTTCTGAAACACCAACCACGAAACCATCAGCATTCACTACAACATCTACAAAACCACGCTCACAAGGCGCAATAAAATGCCGTACTTCATCCTTGCCCAAGAAAATTGAGCCATTCTCAACAACCTCGTTTATTCTCTCAACATCAGCTACAAAATTATCAGCAATAATGACTACACCCGGCACAACTACACTCACTTCTCCAAGCTGACAAACCGCCTGGACACCATTTCTTACGGCAATTTCAGCATCAAAATATTGCTTTTTCGCCAAATCCTCTAATCCTTTTTCTTTTGCAACTGCTAATAACCTCTCCCATGCCGGATCAAAGACCATACGCACAAACCAAACCAGCTCAAATTCAACATGTTCTGACATCTCTGCAAACTTTGATTTTAATTCTTCAAGCCCCAAACCCTTATTCTCTCTAACTAACATAGAAACATGCTCATATGAAAGCCTTTCATAATCAACCCGCAAATCAGAAACAAAAATTCCTAAAAGTTCATTTACAGCAAGTTTAACTCGATGCACCAAATCTGAATCCTCTTCTACAAGTAATAAACCCTGCAATATGTTTAAAATACAATCTTCCCCGTAATACTCGCGAATTGCCGGATAAAATCTTTCTGTGAGCCTAACAAGAGATGATAATAAAACTCCTTGTTGATTAATTTGAGTGCCCAAATTATCCTTACTGATTGATTCATTGATAAATTCATCAACTACTGGTTGATATTCTTGGCCAAAAAATTCTGCAATCACACCCAAACAAGGATTAATAATTATTAAATACAGCCTACGCAGCCTATCCAAAGCCTGACTTACTAATTTATTCTCTTTTTTCTTAGCATGTTTATCTTTTTTCTTTTTGGTATTTTCTTGCGCGACATCTTGGCTGTATGTATTTAAAGACTGTTTAATTTCTGACAAAACTATTTCTACAGCCGCAGAAAATTCCGGCCTTACACAAAATTCCTTAGCCGTCTCTAGAAAAGCGACGGTTTTCTCTGGGCTAAGCACAGCTACCAACTCATTAACCAACACATTAAACAGTTTTTGTTTATTATCTGTTTCATCCAAAAGAAGAAGCATGTAATCTTCATCTGGATACTGCACAAAACAGGTAACTCCTGATTTATCAAATAACAATAAATCATTTCTAATAATTTTATGCGCATCATCTAATTCATTATTGGCAATACTGATAAGAATAAGCATCTGATAATCCAAAGGCTGAACTCCAGCTTTACCCTCTAATTGAATCAGTTTTCGCAGCATTTTAACTGCCTCAGTAAGCCTTGTTTCAATAAGATAAAGACGGGCCAAATGGCGGAAGTTATTTGCAAATTGCGGACATCTAGAAACAGCATCTTCTAAAGTAGTAATTGCATTTTCTCTATCATTGCCATAAATATATGCCTTTGCCCGCATTTCCAGAATATGTGCCTGCTGGTATGGATTATCCACCTGCGGCAACAATTCTCCGGAGAGCTCAATTACATCAGAAAGTTTTTCCTGTAAAAGTTTTATATGAATTAACTGCCGCAAAGAATTCAAACCTTCTCCAGGTATCTTGCTGTTTTCTAAAGCGACGTTTTCTGCTGCGGTAAAATCGCCATTTTGCATAAATAAGCCCATAAGAGAATAATTAATATTAACCAAGATATCAGTACGAATATCATTCCTTACGTCTTCATCTAACTTATCAGCCGCACTCAATGCCTGATTAAAATATTTCTCTGCTTCTTCATATTGGGACTGTCTCAAATAACAAAGCCCAAGATTCTGCAAAGCATCAACCACAAATACAACTCCTAGTTGAGGTGTGGTTAAAACACGTTTGTAAATTGCAATAGCAGAATTATAATCTCCTCTTTGTATAAAATTATATGCATTCTGCATTTGACTTTCCAAGACTTGAGATAAATGTTTTATGCCAGAGCTAGCAGTAAATTTTGCCTCTTCGGGCAATTTATTACGCATAAAAAGACCAGTTAAATCTAAAGAGCCTTCCGGCTTAAAATCACTTTGCCCAAGCGCAGATGTGTTAATAAAAAACCTAAATATGTTTATTTTGGCAACCCTCTTTGTCGCTGTATATACAACATGAAAGGTGTGCCCGTCTTTAAAGCGATAATAAATCCTAGAAGCACCCTTACTAAATTCTTCTATCATCATTTCAGCTTCTCTTAAATAACGATTCTGCTGATGCCCGTCTTGGCTCTTTAATCCGCCTCTTCCTGTTCTTAAAAACTCTACAAATTCCTGCGCAAGCCGGAATTTCCCTTTATCTAAATTAAATAAATTTGAGGTGCTTAAAACATAGGCGGCAAAGTCATTTTCATCTATATCATCAAGCCTGATTACATCACCCATAGTACCTACAGTAACAACATAAACACGCCCAGCTTCTTTTTTGTAGAAATAAAGAAAGTTAGCTTTCTTTTCACCAACATTCTTTTCTTTGCCAACAACTATTTCACCACTCTCAAGAACTTCTCGTATTTTTTCTTTTAACGCTTCTTCATCCTGAACAAATCCTCTGAGCACCTTAACTCCAAAATAACTACCCACCTCTTGCCTAACCTCATATGCTATTCTGTTTCTTATCTCTTCCCAGCCAAATGCCCGGTTATCTCCAGTATAGCCAAAGAAAAGAGCCATATAATCCGGCACCACCAATGTCTGCACTCCAGAACGCCCGCCTCTGGCAATCACTAAGCTAATACCTTTTCTTCTCACCCCTAAAACTGGCAAGCGCCAATTATGCAACAAGCCTTCTAACCCTGCTTTTTTGGCAAAAGCGTAAAGATAATCCAAAGCTTCATCAGCTTTTTTCTTTAGTTCTTGCTTCTTCTTTTGTTCATTTAACACGCTAATTCTTTGATCAGCAGAATCTACAAATAATTCCGCGCGCTTCATCACTAAACCTATTGTTTTATCATCATTACAAATAAGGCGAACCTCTGTATCTTCAGCCAAATTCTTTGCTAAGTAATCTATCAGCTGATCTCCAGCTAAAGCAAAAGTTTTCTGAACAAGGGCGTCGCTCCAGATGTTTTGCGTTAAAAACTCAATAATTATCTCGCCATCTCTCTTGTGTAAAATAAAAACTCTTGTACTATTTAGCCGTAATTCCGAAATATTGTCGACTTCTAATAAATCAAGGCGTGCTGATGAATTTAGAGCTAATTCATTTAAAAGATTATAAAGCTCATCTAAACTATATTTCTTATGATTCAAGAACAAAGCATTTGTTTCCTGCTCTGTTAAGTGAGGAAACAAGATGGATAAATCACAGCAAAACGTACTCACAATACCGTAATCATCATCTTCACTGTTACTGTTTTGATTTACTTTGTTTGTAAACAAATACCGCAAAATCACTTCTCCGAAATATCCATATATTGCCGGGTACACCGTTTTAGTCAATTCCAGGAAGAACCAGACTAAAAATTCATCCGGTTGAATTTGTTTCTTATATGCATCTTCGATTAACCTATCCGCTATAGCGATAAATTCATCCCCAACTTGAGCAACCAAATCTTCAATATAACGATTCAACATCTCCCGCAAAATCCTAAAATATACCTCACTGTCTCTTTGCTCTTCTTCTAAGCACTGCTTCTTTAAACCAATGGCATTCCTGATAAACTCAAGCGCTCTATTTTGATTAACTTTCTTAGATGATTTCTGCTTAGGTGCCTGTTGAATAACTTTGTTTGCAGAGCGAATAAATGTATCTACATAAGAATGTTTAAAAATAGCGCCCAACAAACTTGCGGCTTCTTCTTCACGCTTATTGCCTAAAACATATTCGGTAAGTGCCTTAACCAAAATATCTTCTGCTTGTGTTTTATTGCCAAGGCCTGCCAAACACCTTGCCCGGTAAGTTAAAGCCAAAACTTTTAAATTCTTGGTAAGCGGCAACTTTAACAATAAGCTTAACGGCTCAAGCGCCTGAGCATACTTAGCCTGAAACATTCTTGCCTCGCAAAGGGCAATAAGAAAAATCCCAAAGTCAGGGCTATATTTTAGCAGATTATTTGCTACATTCTCCGCCTCAACATATTTTGCCTGATCCCTTAATAAAAGAAAATTTGCATAAGTTAGGCTTAGAGAAATCTCCCCAAATAAAGCATTGTTACAATTAACCACGAGGGTATTTCTTGCCATGAGAAAATTATCATAAGCTTTTTTACTGTCTCCTGACTGCAGATAGCAAACCCCAAGGCTCTGATAAACTCTTGCCCTGATTAATTCATCAATTATTAGCATTCTTGTAATGCGTTCAAAACAACCCACGGCCCCAGTAACATTTCCCTGGCCAAAAAGTTGATACGCCTCAATATACAACGAGCGGATATCTTCTAATTTAAACGCAATACCGTCACCACCAGCTACTCTGGCGACAGGAAGATTGGCGCGAGAATCCAATGCAGAAAACAAAACTGCAGGCTGAGGCAAACTTCTAAATAGATTATCCTGACTTATTGCTTGCTTAACTGCGCTAGAAGAAACCGGCTTAGAGCAATCAACCTTAGGAATAATAATTAAGGTAACAGCTTTCTTGTTCTTGATATCATTATAAGCCCGCACTTTCCAGCCATGTTCTTTAGCTACATTATAAATTGTCTCTCCTCCAATTCCTGAATGCCCAACAGAAGAGTCTCCGGTTGAACTTCCTTTCACAAATACTAACTGCCTATTAAGCTCTGCGTCTATTAACAACATTTCCTTAGAATATTCTCCGCTGTTGCTATATTTAACAACAATTGTCTTTGTATTTTCATACAAAGCTAGAATAATTTCCCCAAACTGCCCCGGGATTGCCTTTAATCCATTCTTTCCCAAATTGCGCATCAATAAATCCAGATGATGCCTATTCACCCAAACCACTGTTTCCGGACTAACACAACTAATAAAACTAAAAATAAAAGTCTTCTTATTTTTAGCTCCTTTAGGAGTTCTTCTGTTTATACCTGTTTCTTCTCCTTCTTCATTAACATTCAGGTTTTGACCGACAACAATTGTTGCCCTCATTAAATCAGCAAGAAAATAAGGTTCTTTACTTACCTTGTCCTCTAAAGGAAGAGTAATCCTTCTTTTTTGATAACTCCTACGCAAAGCATCAAAATGTTCTCTAAGTCCAGCCTCAATAAAATAACCATCATTTACAAGCATATTTACAATATCTAAACGGTTTCTAACCCATGTTTCATCCTTGATATCATCAATCTTTATTCCACCAACCATTTCCCGCAACCTAACCAACGCCCCCAGAATAACTGAATCATAATAATAAAACATTAAGTCTAAATTTGAACTTTCAGGAGCAAGTTTTGTAATAGTGTTAAGGTTGCGATAAAGCTCGCTCAAAGCATCAAACAATCCCGCCTTTATTGAAGACTTATCTGCAAAATACATCTGAACATAAGTACGGTCCGTTCCTATAGGAGCCACATAATCATGCCTGATTTTCCTTAAAATCTCTTTTATTTCATTTATTTCTTTCTCATTAAGTTGCCTTGAAAAAACAAAGAAACGACAATAAGATAAAAATGCCCTAAGAGCAGAAATAATTATATTGAAATACTTTTTAGCTAATAAAACTAGATTTATTTTCTTCTCAAATACTGGACTTGAGGCCAAAGAACCGTGAAGTGCTTTATTAAAGTCTTTAGTAAGTGGCATAATAAGAGGGAGAAAATTATTTAAGTCCCGTTGCAAAGCTGCAAATGTCCCCCACCAGCCACGGAAGGTAAGACTTTGCCGTAAATACTTTGCCTTGCAACGGGATATAAACCAAGAAAAAACCTGAATTGCCACTTTTCCAAACTGCGGACACATTTCGCTGATACCAACAGCCCCAACCACCGCGCCTACGGGACTAGATGAAGCAGAATGAGTTTTTCCTGCTCTTAAAGACAGCGCCACTCCTCCAATTGCTAAAACCACTCCTGCAGCAGCTATCGGATGAGGAAACTGCAGATTTAAAATACTTGAGAAAATCAAAACAAAAGCCGGAGAGGTATTAGTGATACTTTTATTTAAAGAAGTATCCAGATAATCTAAGGCATAATAACTTAAAATCAGGGTAACCAAACTTAGAGCAGTTATCATTAATATTGGAAAATTAAAGATTACAATATTCCCACCCACAAACACCTTTGCCAAGATTCCCATGATGGGAAAGGACACAAAATATGCCCAAGCCAACAATTTGCTCACCGGAATAAAACTTCTGGTTTTCTTTTTAATGATCTCTGATACAGCATAGGTAAATGCTGAAGCCATTACCAAATACACACCTATTGAACTTATCTGCGCGACAACGGCTTTATCCGCAGAAAATACTGAAACAGTGATTACTCCTGCTACAGCCATAAACACACCGATCAACTTCTTAAAGGTTAGCAATTCCTTCACAAACAACGGGGCAATAAATACCAAAAATATCGGAGAACTTTTAACAATTACTTCATTGATTAATACAGAATTATATTTCAGGCCAAAATAGTACAACGGGGATGATAATATCTGGGAGAAGAATATACCTAAACAAATAGTAAATAGTTCCTTCTTTGATGCTTTGGCCTTGGCAATGTTTGAAGCAACGCTCGCTGGCTTTACTAATTCTTTCAAATTAACCAGCATCCGATACGCAAACAACATTATAAAAGCATATAAATAATAGCTAGTCTGAATTACTAACTGCTCTACACCAGAGTTAGTTAGATATTTCCCAAAGAAGGGCTTAACCGCTACTAACGAAGCACAAAGTAAGGCCATAATTACACCTTTTTGCTTGGGGGTAAGCCTTAATGCGCTAGATGATGATCCGCAATAATCTATTATTTCTGGAGAAATAACCTTAATTTCAAAAGTTGCGTTAAAGACTTTTCCTGGACCTAAAATTATTGGAGTTGCTTCTTGGTTACTCTGTAGATTAAAAACATTGGTTGCAGAAGTCTGCGGTTCAAGACAAACCGCATCTTTATCTTGAGGGACATATAAAACCAGATGTTGAAATGCTGTACCTTGAGTTAAAACAATGCTGGTTTCGGAAGGTTTGTGAAACAATGTAGAAACAATCTGCTTCTTTTCTAACGAAAGGCCCGTGAGCACATCATCGTAAGTTCTATCTCCAATTAGTTGCAGATGTCTTAAATCAAATTTTGTGTCAAATACGCTTCTAGGTGATCCTATTGGCAATTGATTTTCTGTAGGCCAATATTTATTAGCGGGAATTTCTAACTGCCAATTTGTTTTATCAGGGGTATTAAACCATGGATGAAAAGCTAAACTCATGATCATCGGTTCCTGATCAAGATTTGCAACATTTGTTTCTATGATTAGGCGGTTTGCCAGCAAGGTATATCTTACGGTTATTTTTGACCTGCCAAAAAATTGTTTAATCGCTGGATAATCATTAGTGTCTAAAGAAAGTTGAACGAAATTTCTATTTTCATTTAAAGGTGGAACCTTCCAAGCAACATACCTAGCCATGCCGTGATAGATATTACCTTTGCCATCGTCTTTTGTCCCTGGGACACTTCGCAGATCTATTTCTCTTCCCTTAAAACTAAATCTACCTCCTGCAATACGGTTAGCAAATGGCCAAAGAACAGGAATCCCGCCTGATTGATTAATATCAGGACAATACAATATCTGCTGGCCGCCGACTCTAAAGGAAATTATCGTGGCTCCTCTTTCAGGAACCACCTCAAATGAAGAAAAGTTATTAATTGATTTTAATCTAATAACTTTGTATCCCTGCTGGGTAAATTCCTCTACGCTGCTGCTGGCTGAAATCTTAAAAATATAAGCCCTTGGCCCAGGCAAAACATTGATTACCTTCACTACTTTATAACCAAGAATCACATCACCCTCTATAAACTTAGCCCCTAAAAACGGCCCGACGACAACCGGAATATTATTTTTAGCTGCCTTAGCTAAGATTTCTTCGGAGCTTGCTCCATACCAAGGAGAAGCATTGTCGACTTCAAAACCAAGCTTATTTAGCTCGGTATACAAATACCAAACATTGCCTGCGCAGCTATTCTCAACACTATCAATTCCTCTACTAATAGTGTGGCCTACATTTGCCGTGCTCCAGACCTTACTAACAGGCAGATTTAAAGCAACAACCGCCTTAACCACTAGCCTCCAATCCGGCCAGTAATATCTGTTTATATAAACCATGGCTTTTGAATGCATTGATAAAAATGCAACCAGCAAAATTACAGCAGAATATTTATATATCTTACTGGTATTATTAAGCAGGCTTCTTACTCGATTTAACGCCATACCTCCGAGTATTGAAGCAAATATACTTACCATATACAAATTCTTTTCCATAGTCAAAGTATTGGCGCTATGAATATGATAAACAACTATTAAAGAAGCGGCACCAGCAAGAAAAACAAGATTTGTAATCTTACGGAATGATTTTAATTTAATCGAATCAATTAAATAAATTACAAATCCTAATACTGCGAATAAAGATAGCACTGGAACTGCTAAAAAAGACTTAATCAGAATGGTTAATGCGCCCTGCCAAACACTGAGCTTGGCTCCATCATTAACAGCATGCCCAACAGCAGCTAAAATATGGTCATAGCTGGATAACCAATATGCTCCTGTTAATATTCCAAGCGGCAACAAAAAGCTAACAAACACCTTGGCTTTATTCTTGTTTAACGCACTAGAATAAATTGCATAAAATACTGCAGGCAAAATAAACATCTGCAGCATATAACGAGTAATTGCAGAAAGTGCCAAGAGGCTAGCGGCTAATAATAGCGATTTATTTTGGTTTTGGGTTATGCCTTTTGCTAACTGCCAGAAACCACAAGCATAAAGCATAAAAGCAAAAGCATCATAAGTCCCGATGCTGCTGACAAATAGAACAGGAAACGAAAGAGAAAATAATAATGTGCTAAAGAAAGGGGATTTGTTATCTTTTACTACAAGCTCATTAGAAAATATCTGGGAAATTTTATAAATAAAACCAGCGGTTAAAACACCCAACATCAAATTCATAACGCGCACAGAATAAATGCCACATATTTTACTTACTAAATAAGCAATGGAAGGAAAAATAACTCCATTTCCGGTCATGTAGAAAAGATTTCCGGTTTTCTTTACAATGGTTATAGCAATGGAGATAAACGACTCATCAATAAATGGGGGGCTAAAAAGGCAAGTTACTCCTAAAACAAAGAATGTTGCTAAAATAGCGAGAGTTTCCGGCGGGCCGCGGGAGAAAATACTTTTGCCGAATATAGCGCTGGAAGCTGCTGCCTTGCTATTATCACCAAATACAGACAATAAGACAACTTCCTTCTGTCCTAGATTAAATTCTAAAGCACCTTTTTGCTTAAAGTTTAATTGCAACACGCTTGAAACAAATAAATACACAACTTCAGCTCCAAACGCTACGCCTACCGGAGAACTAGAATTAACAAGGAACAATAGTTTGCTCTCAAAACCGACTTTGTCACCTCTAATAAGTTTTACGCAAAGATCATTATAATCATTTCTGTTAAACTCCTGAACAGATAATCTTTGCAAATATCTATCAAATAGTTTATTTACAAGAGATATCCTATAATTAGTTTCGCTTTTTATAATAAAATAAAATATAAACAGCGAATGATCAATAGCATGTCCTAATAAATTCTTATCTAATGGATCAACGATTTTCTCAAATACTATGCTATTAATTGTAAAAACTACTGCCCAAATAAGGATTAGAGTGCCAATAAAACTATATTCATCTCTATCGTAGCTCAAATCAAGAATATTTTCTCGGACAAAAATATAAGACCTTAGAATAAAAGGTTTATTCTGCTGAATTGAAACTAAGTTATATCTGCTATCAAAATTATACGCAACATAAGCAACAAATATCGGAAGAGAAGATATGAATAGTAATTGCCCTGCCAAACAAATTCCAGCTATTAAAAAGAATGCCGAAGTTATTATAAATTCTCTCTTAGCAATTTCTCGATCATACGCATTTCTTAATTCACAATATGGACCTTGATTATAAGAACTAATATTAACATTTAAAGATGAGCTGGATTGTAATGTATTCTCCGGCGGGCCGCGGGAGAAAATGCTTTTGCCGAATATAGAACTGACAGTAGAAGATCGGCTTATCCGAAGATCATAAACAGGACTAGAAGTTTTGATTATCAAGGCGGTTTCCTGCAATTCCGCCATTTCTACAAGACTACGAGTAGAATGTAATACACCAGCATTAGCATCAAAAAGATAGCCCCTTATCTTATTAACCTTACCTGAAGCAGTTTGTAATGTACGAAAAACAAAAGTATCCAAGAATAAATTGCTGGCCATAACCAAATCTACACCTTCATACATGAATTTACCTAGTAAAACTAACTCTGCGATAACCGAAAGATTAAAATAATCTCCTTTTAATAAAAGCGACTTTTGGCCATCTTCAGAGTTAAACTTTAAACCATCAACAGTAAACACATTATCTTGCTGCTCATAAACCCTGATAAGCATTTTCTTTCCGTCTGGACGGGTAAGAACCAAGGGATAAACCTCGCGGTCATCACGGCTTTTAGATGCACGCCAACCAAGAATATTACCAATTCTTAAAGGCATGTCATGCCAAAAACCGAATCTTGTTCTTAACAGCGATAGCAGAGCTGTGCGATTATTGGGAATAATAACGTGCTGTTCATTCTTTTCTACGCAGTTATCAAAATCTCTAAATTCAGCGGTATTGTTTGGATAATAAACATTATTTATTGAACCGCGCCTATTATTTTTTGCTGTATGCTGCACAACCAGCTTTCCACCGCTTCCTGACAAAATTATTCCATCTGGCCTAAGTTCAAAAACAACAAAATTATCCTCATTGTCTTTGTCACTTATAACCATAAACCGAGAGTTATGCGTCATATCTCGATAAATATTAAGCCGATTTACTCCAGTTGTCCTATAATAAGACGCGAGAGACAATATATCGCCACCAAAAATAATATTTCTGGAATTGTTGGTTTCCACAGGAATACCAACTTTCTTAACCAACTGAAATATTGCTTCTTTTCTGAGCTGTCCAAATTCATGCGGAATGCCTAAACATTGATCTCTAAACGCAATAAATGCTTCGGTCATATCAATAAGCATGGCTTCTTTATTTTGGCCCTTTGCCACTTCACTTATGATATTATTATTACCTAACTGATATTCTAAAATTATTTTTCCACCTTCATCGCGCAGAATTATTTCATTTCCCCGGTCAGCAATTTGATAAAGCGCCATTGTTTCAGCGTTTACTCTTGGGCCACCGATGTTTCTTACGGCAATTCTTTCAAAAAGCATATCAGGAATATAAATTCTTACATCGCTAAATCTGAAACTTCTCTTAATGCCTTCATCGGTAAATTCAGCTGTTGTGGCCATACCTAAACCAATTGCAGTTAAATTATTTTTTCTCATCCAGGTATATAAAGCCGCCAATTTTCCGTGAGATGTTGAAGCAGTAAAACCAGGCATTTGTAATACAACCTCGGTAGGAGTAGGAGCGCGGCCAAACTCATCATGAAATCTAGCAATAATATCAGCGATCTCGGCTAATCTTTCTTTCCTAAGAACATCCGCTTTTGCCCGTCTTGTAGCAACGCTTCTTTGCACTGCTAAGCTGGGAGTTTTTCTTGTTGTTGAATCATACCTAATTGCGCTGGAAGCTGTTGTGCTGATATTTTCAGCGAGGTTTGATAACAAAACAACGCGTTCCTGGCTAGCGTGCCACTCTAAAACAACGCTAAATTCCCTGCCGAAACGGCTGAGCACTTTCCCTAATAAACTTTGGTTAATCTGATGCAGGGTGAAATTAATATTTAATTCTTTTATCAAGGCAGTCAAATATCGGCTCAAATCCTCAGTATCCTTTGACCTTGTTTCTTCGCAAATATTAATCGGCTGATTAGTTTTAAATCCAGAATACTTGATAAATACTCGTTCATATCTATTGGCTTGAGCAGAATTTTCCCTTTGACGATTATCAATTAAACTAATTAAATACACGAGGGTTTCTAAATCAAGGGTTGTCTTTATTTCCAAATGCTTGGTTGTTGTTAATGCTGGGCGGCATAGTTCCGCTACTTTTGAAGCCACTCCAGAATATCTCATTTCCGGACTTAAAAACATATCTTCAATAATAAAGATACTCTTCTCCTCTGAAAAACGGCCCCTAAAATACCCTCGATCTCCTCTTGAAGTGCTGGCGATAATTTTAAAAACCGTAAATCCTTCTTTATTTCCAAAAAATACTATTTCTAATCTACAGTCTCTTGTGCTGGATTGTTTCTTAAAACTAACCAGCCTGGATAAAATTCCATTTGGTGACTTGCTTGGAAAACGTATTTCAACTTCTTTACCCATCCAGCTTCCAAACTGCTCGCTTAAATTTCTTGCCAGCCCTTGGGCATTATCATGATTCACTGCAGAAGAACTGCTCCTACCTGCCACCAGCGCGCCAACTGGGCTTGAAGAGAATCTCCTAGATAATTCTCCTTTTAATAAACGCATTACTGGAACAGGGCGATAATCGGAATAAGCCAACAATGTCATTACTTCTCTAACAAACAAACTCTCAATAAGTTCAAATAATTTACTCGTGGCTAAAACCTCTGTGCCTAATCCGCATTCTTGAGACCAAAACCAATCTGCCAAGATATTTTTTCCAATAGCATCTGAGTAAACACGCTTACTATCATCTGCTGTTTTCTCACCAGAAAATACCGTTATTCCTTTAGTCAATAAAAATGGGAATCCAACTCCTGAAGGAGACATTTCATCATCACTAGCTAATACCAAATCTCTCTCATCTGGGTTAATACTAACGCTAGAAATCAAATCTTCAACTGCAGTTCCTTTATGCACATCTGCACGCGTTAAATCGATGCTACCAGATCCTCCATCTTTTATTACTAATGGGCAGTGACCATCAGCCTCAAGAATGCTATTTGCATAATCAACGAGAAGCTTAATAATTCCACTTATTATTTCTCTCGCAGAATTTCTTTTTGCAAACTTTGCAGATGGGAACACTGGTTTTAAAGTAGCCTGCACCACTTTATTTCCACCAATATCTTGGCGCAAATCAATAAATGGCCAGTTTTTGTCTTTCTTTAATATCGCTTCTGCTGTATTGGGGTCTAATTGCGCAGTTAATTTTTCTACATATTCTTTGTCTTTCTTCGTCTGTGGATCCCAAGATAGAATGGTAATAAAATCAAGTAATATACTATTAATATTATCTAATATATATTGAATTACATCGACACCGTACTGTTTAAATAAAAACTCATTGGCCTCTTTTGCAACCCCATCATACAACGAATCTTTAATTAATCTTTTAAGAGTATCCAATTCTTTACTATCTAGCAAACAGCGATTATTCCTAATCGCTGTTAAAACTGACTCCCAAATCTTCCTAACATTATCAACAATACCAAAGACGATAACCTTTAACTGCTCTTCGCTTAATGCCCTGGTATAATTCTCATCTCCTATATACTTTCCAGAAAAAATATCAAACCTTGCCTTTACACCAGCACCATTAGCATAAATATAAAATCTTTCCAACAAAGAAGGATAAATTAACTCTGTCAAGGAACGACCAAACTGTTTTTGAAATTCATTTCCAGATACTACTGCATATGTAATCCCAAAAATAAGCAATAAATTAATATGAAATAACATCCCTGCATCTATGTTTCTATCTGGCATTGCAGTAGTTAAATCCATATCTGCAGCGATTATAGAACGGCTAATGATTTTCATCCCAGCAATAATTCTATCATCAACATGAGTTAATCCAGACCTATCAACAAATAGCCCATGCAAGACTTGCTCGCCTTTCTTAAAAACAAAAGTTAAATTATCGTTATCAAATACCAGCTCAGTATCTGCAATCGCCAGAACAATAAATAATGCCACATAGTGAACCTGATCTGAACTAATACCAAAATTGTTGAGAGCTGAAAATAAGCTATGCAAACCATTCAAAAGGGTTTCTTTGTTTTTTTCATTTTGTAAACGCGCAATTATTTCTTTGGTAGCCCTCCAGCTAGAATAAATCTTTGCTTCTCTGGACAAAGAAACAGCTTCTTTTAAAGCAATTCCTTTTCTGCGTAAGAACAAATCTGGATCTTTCTTTACCATTGCTTCTACGGATAATCTCTGCTCATCAGCACTCCTCCAGTCTTCAATACCGTTAATCAACCCAGCAAGAGAATGCTCTAACGCTTCTACATTATGAAACCTACATAAATCATGATTCCGAGTAATCTCATTCAAAATACACAACATCTGAGCATAAATTGCTTTCTTAACTAGCTCAACATTTGCTGGATGCAAGAATAATTGCAGAATTGCACTAGCGTATATTTTATTACCTTCTGGGCCAACAATCCCAGAAACAAGCTCCTCCAGTTGGAAAAATTTAAAGTTCATTACTGTTTTAACCGGGTTATTTACATCAAAAAGTTCTTGCAACTCCGCAGCATTTAGAACATAAACATATTCAATTGTACATTCCCGGTTATCCACATATTTAGATGACCCATAAAATACACCAGCAGCATCATAATGCGGCTTACCAACAAACCCAGATCTAACAATCTTTCTTCTGCCAATTTTATTATCTAAAAGAATAAACCCATTTCTCCTTGGGCAAGAAAGTCCGGTATCAGTACGAAATATTCTTACTGCTGCATCTAAATAATCTTCATCTACATTTAAATGCCCCGTTGCTGAAGTATCCAACATGCCAAAACGATCATTACGCGTCAGCACAAGAATTTCTCCTGCTTCATTAGATGCAGTGACATGCACAGAAGTATGCCATTTCCCCTGACTATGCGCGATATCCCAGCGTACGTTTTCTGCTGTGATTTCTCCAGTTTGCGGATCAACCACATTTAAGAGATGATTTAGCTGATAGGTACCTTTTAATATTTCATCTATAAACATCTGTATCCTATTATATAAATCATTCATTTCCCCAATCTCTTTTTTGTGCTTAGGGATACTGGCATCATAATATGCTGCTGCCCTAGAAAATAAAGCCAATGCTTGTTCGATCTTGCCATCGCAAAACTCACTAAAAGCTACCTCAAACAAAGATTGCATTCTTGCGCATAATACAGAAGACTTATCGTTAAGCACAGAAGAACTGGAATTCATTACCACCAGCGCGCCAACTGGGCTTGAGCACATATTGCCGCTATTTGCTAAATCAGCATCTAAATCACAACAAAAATCTGACATTATTGTTCCTAAGGCCCCGCGATAAACAGAATGATCAAAATCAACCCCCAGCACTTTGCTATAAACTTTAGCAAATTTAAGCGCAGCAGTGCGTGCATCTACAATAGGAAGCATTCTTCCGGCATTATGCATAATTCTTAATATCCCATTTGGACATTCTTGCATGTATTTTAAAACTAATGCTACCCATCTTTGATTTGGATACTGCGATATCTCATAAATGTGCGTACCTTCTAAAGAATACATATGGGCGTAGAATCTTGCTGACAAATCCTCGAGCGCTAGCTGTAAACGAAATGGAGAAAACGACTCAAACAAATAACCATTGCCATCTTCACCATGATGCAAAACATTAACAATCTGTTGCACCGGCCCCCCGGTATAACTTGAAACCACAACATTATAAGCAATCATATCTTTTTTGTCTTTCATGCCAGCAGCTTCGTAAGGAGGTATTGATGTCTGTAAAGACGCCTTGGCTCCTGGAATTACATGTTTAGAAACCTCTGTATTCCAAATACATAACATAAATCTACCATCCAACCCTTGTTCAATAGCATACCTGTTAAGCTGTCTAACCCAACTTTGGCACAAAGGATCATTTTCATGTGCTTTCCCAGCAAAAATAAAATTAAAACCCAAACCTCCTTTATCAGGATCTCCGGTAATATAATAAATCCCTCTTAAGTTATCCCTACCAGGTATCTCATTAAAGAAAATGTTATATTTAAAAGCCACTACTCTTCTAGCCTGGACTATTGTAGGCCTACCAGAAATAAGCTTTATACCGCTAATTGCAAAAAGATAATCAATCATTCGTTTTTCAGCCATTTTCTTAGCGTACCAAATCTCATCAATATTAAGTAATCTGCCATTTCTCTCTGTTTGCTCTGGCAGCATCCAGAAAAACGGCCAAATAGAATCTTCAATAGCAAAATACTTTTGGGAAAAATCTGGAAAAGCTTTGCGCATTGCAGCAAGATGCTCTTTTCCTACCGTACCTACACTAACTGCTACTTGGCTCAAGGCATAAAAAGGATCAAAAGCTATTTTATTGTCTCCAAAGATATTACGCCTGCTAAGATACTTTTCATATTTATCTTTTGCAATACCTAGAACTATCTCAATAAGATACGGCTCAAAACAAGGAAATGCAGCAGGATCAATTGTATGAGCAAAACCAATAATGTGCTTCTTAACTTCACTAAAGATACCCTTATCCTTAAAATTATCGTTTTCAAACAAATCAAGAATTATTGAAACTGCAGGAAATGCTTCGTGAACCTGCAAGATATCAGCTTTAATATTAAATTCTTCTAATAACGCCAAAACTGCGCGGGAATAATAAGCAGACTGTACGAATCTTTCAAAAGAATCATGGCCAGAAGGATAAAGACGATTACTTATTGATCCGGAAGGAATTGAAATAAAAGGAACATAAACATCATTGTTTATTCCTTTTATAGAAAGTTTCATCAAAATAACTTTCGCTTGATACTCCTGGTTTAACAATCTAAACGAAATTAACTTTTCTCCAATTTTCTCCCATTTCTCAAATTCATCTTCATACCCATCAAATAGGATAGAATAATCCAGTTGACAGTTATTCACACACGGCGACTTATTCTCCATCTTCTGGTCAATCCCACATTCATATATTGGAAGAGGAAAATAAATCTTGGCTCCACAGTAACGTAAAGCTCTTAAAAAGCCTCCGATGAGAATACCCAAACCACCACCCATAGCTCCAAAAAGATTCTTTTCTTTATATCTTTCTAAAAGCAACTGAGCCTCTACGCTTAGAACAACTACATTTTTATCCTCTAAATTCTCCGGTAATAAATATTCAATCTGTTTATTATCAATACTACTGGGGGTAATCTTTTTGATTTCTCTAAAGTACCTTTTATCAATAACAAACTCTCTTATGCCAGCTGAATCAACAAAAATAAGCTCAAATTCTATAAAATTGCCTGCATCAATTGGATTAATATCCCAAGTATACATCCCTAACGACCCTTCAACTCTATGAGTTGCTGACGTAAGCTGCAAAGTCCATGAATTATTAACTTCAGAACCTGATCTAGCTCTGATAAAAATACCTGGCAGATATTGAGCATCTCCTTTTAATTTTAACCGAACACTAAAAGGATCTAATTTAGTATAAGCAAGCTTGCCTTCATCACGAGGCTTAAAAAGCTTCTCCTCAAGCGCCCAATAAAGCTTACCATCGTAAGGGCTTACATTAAATGGCGTAAATTCAAGATCAAATATTCCTCTCAATGCTATTAATGCTCTAGAATAATATTCTGAACCCTGTTTTTGAGTACATAAGATACTTAAGAGTTGATCAACAATCCATGCCTTTTCTTCTTGTGTTTTAGCCTGACCAAAAGACTCTACAATTATTCTAGGAGCATTAGGAGAATTATAATTAAATAACACTTTTAGCACCGAGCGATCCTGCCAAGCATCAATATCAGGATGTTTTACGCTGCCAAAAAATTCATTTTTACTTAATATCCAGGCTGCACCAAATCTAAGATGTTCAGACCACTGAACATAATTAGTATCTTTGTTATCCAAATCCGGCGCATATTCTCTAACAAACAACCTTAATTCTTCAGAAGTAATAAATACCAGCCTTTTAATAACCATCAAGAATGTATTGTTGAACCCATCTTGAGCCTTAAAATTTCTGTAAGTTGCATCAGACAAGGCCTTTGCCCACTCAAAAATACTAGAGGAAAGATATAAAGCCTCTTTCAACAAATCATTTTCTGTCCATAATGCTGAGCTGGCAGATAAAGAACTACCATTAAAAATACCATTAAAACTACTCAAGATTTCTAGTTGCTGACTTTCGACAAGGATGAAGAAATATGGGTGGATAATAATTGCGGCAGAATACTCATCAACAAAAATAGCTGCGACAGTGTGTTGGGCAAGAATATAAGAAGCAGTTACAAGAATGGAGATTTCTTGCGGCGGAGCATTTTCATTGAAATTCTTGGTTAAACAAAATAAAGTATTTAAACGCTCTTCTAAAATTGCCTGATATCTACCTGAAAGCTGTGTATACAAAGCAATAAGGCCTTTGTCCTGAGATTCTTTAATTTCTGTGATTGTTAACCCTAATTTTGTATCCCTAAAAGTAGGAGAGAAATTTATATATAATCCTTCTGGATAATTTTGTTCATGACCAAATGGCCAATCTTTGGGAACCTGAAGTGGATAACGCGTAAGCCCAGAGCTAGCCTGTCCTTGGGGGTTATTTACGACAAGCTTCAAGCTAATCTTGCTTTTTATCTCTTCATCAAGAAAATCGCGAATCTTGGGAAGATGCAAAACCGCCCAAATCACATCAAATAAAAACTCGTCTAATTCTGGCATATCCGAATAATAAATAGCATTGCAGCAAGAAGCAAACCATTCTGCCAACCAATCAGGAAGCATGCTCTTTTCTCCAACTTCCATAGCCACTAGAAAGATTTTTATAGCATCTTCCAATTCGTTAACATTTACCCAATCGCGCCCTAGCCCACATAAAATGTCAGGATTGCCATTATCAAATTCAACAATAAGCCTTTTCAGAATCTCATTTGCCTTATTTTTATCTCCCATGTCAAGTAGCTGCACGCCGCAATTTAATAAAGCAAGAAATACACTTCCTGGAGGATTAAATTCACGATCATCATGCAAACCATTCTTTATATAGTAATGCACCAGCATTCTAAAAATTTCTGTTAAATTAAAGATAATTGCATGCATAGTCCTTTCGGTACAGTTTTTTCTCAAAGTGTCTTTTTTTGCCTCAACTGCTGAGA
>JACROS010000068.1 GCA_016214325.1 Candidatus Omnitrophota bacterium
AAAAGATGAATTTCTGAATTTTGCCTATCATGAGCTGGGAACCCCCCTTACTACAATAAAAGAAGGCGTTGCTATTGTCGCTGAAGGCTTGGTGGGAAGTGTAAATAGTAAGCAAATTGAGTTGTTGGAAAAAGCAAAGTCTGAATTGGATCATTTAAGCAGGATTACTCACGATATTCTAGAATACCAGCGGTTTGAATATTTTATAAAAAGTTTGACTTTAAAAAAGGAAGATTTAAATAATTTAATTGAGGATGTTCTCTTAAAAGCATCTGTTTTGGTGAAGAAAAAAGGATTAAAACTAAAAGGGCATCTAGGAAAGGCATTGCCTAAGGTAAATATTGACAAAGAAAGGGTCGAGCAAGTTCTAAATAACCTTATTATTAATGCCTTGAAATATACTGATTCAGGGACGATTTCAGTTACTTCATATAAATCTAAGAGCGGGGTTTGTGTGAGCGTTGAAGATACGGGAAGAGGGATCAAAAAAGATGATCTAGGTAAATTATTTAATCCTTTTTTTCGCCTTGATAAAAGAGGCCCGAAAGCAGTTGAAGGTACTGGCCTTGGCCTTGTTATTTGCAAGAAGATTATTGAAGAGCACAAGGGAAGCATGTGGGTAGAGTCAGAGTATGGTAAAGGTTCTAAATTTAGCTTTTGCCTGCCGGTTAGATAATAATTAACCTCCTTTTTTGTTTGCTAAGTTTTGCCCCTTCTGTTATAATATATTCTCTTAACAATTTAACAGGAGACTTTTTATGATAGAGCGTTATAGCTTGCCAGAGATGTTAAAGATATGGCAGGATGAATTTAAGTTTAAGACAATGCTGGATATTGAAATATTAGCATTGGAGGCTCTCGCCAAAAAAGGTATTATCCCGTCTGCTGCAGTGAAAAGAATCAAAAAGAAGGCCAAGTTTAATATTGCTCAAATTAAGAAAATTGAAGAGAAAACACAACACGACATAGTGGCATTTGTTACCAACGTATCACAATATATTGGGCCAGATGCAAAATATCTGCATTTAGGGCTGACTTCTTCTGACTGCCTGGATACTACTTTGGGTGTGCAGTTGAAGCAGGCTTCTAGTATCTTGGTTACAAAACTTGAAAAGTTGTTGAAGGTTTTGGAAAAGCAGTCGCGTAAATATAAAGATACTGTTTGTATCGGACGAACACATGGAGTGCATGCTGAGCCGACAACATTTGGCTTGAAATTGGCGCTTTGGTATGATGAATTAAAGCGTAATTTGGTCAGGCTGCAATTGGCTCAAGAAGAGGTGTCTGTTGGAAAGGTCTCTGGGGCAGTTGGCACATTTGCTAATGTTGACCCTGATGTGGAAGAGTATATTTGCAGGAAGCTTGGCCTTAGGCCGGCAAAGATTTCAACACAGATAATCTCGCGGGATATTTATGCTGTTTTTCTGTGCCGGGTTGCTATTGTCGGCACTAGTTTAGAGAAATTTGCCACAGAAATCAGGCACTTGCAAAAGACTGAAGTTTTGGAAGCTGAGGAGCCGTTTGCAAAAGGGCAAAAAGGCTCAAGTGCTATGCCGCACAAACGTAATCCGGTTATTTGTGAGCGAATTTGCGGATTAGCACGGATTTTACGGGGCAATGCTTTAGTCGGGCTTGAGAATGTATCTTTGTGGCATGAACGTGATATCAGCCATTCTTCGTCTGAGCGTATAATTTTACCGGATGCAACTCTTGCCTTAGATTATATGCTTTATAAATTTATTCAAGTTGTAGAAGGCTTGCAGGTTTATCCGGAAAATATGATGGTTAATTTAGTAAAGACTCATGGTTTGATTTTTTCACAACGCGTTTTATTGGCGTTAATGGATAAAGGGCTCAAGCGGATGAAGGCTTATGATATTGTGCAAAGATGTGCAATGAAGACTTGGAAAGAGGGTTCTGATTTTAAGGAAAATTTGCTTTCTGACGTTGATGCTGCACGCTGGTTTGTCAAGAAAGACCTGGATGCTATTTTTAATTTGGATTATTACCTGCGTAATGTGGACAAGATTTTTTTCCGCGTTTTTAAATAAATACCATGTTTTATAAAATTGAGGTTAAGGATAAGCCGGGAATCTTTGATGCTGTAGGAGACGGTATCAAAAAAGATATTTCTGATTTTGGCATTGATTCTGTCTTAAGCGTGCATTTTGCACAGGTTTATCTTTTAGAAGGAAATGTTTCTGAATTAGAACTAAAAATTATCTGCGAAGAATTACTCACCGATAAAATTTCCCAGGATTATTCTGTTATTGATTTCTCGCAAGCCGCACATCACATAGTACATAACGAATTTATTGTTGAAGTTGCTCAGAATCCCGGGGTAATGGATCCTGTGGAGGATTCAGCGTTAAAAGGCATTAGGGACCTGGGGATTAACGGGATAACTTCTGTAAAGACCTCTAAAAAATACCTAATAAAAGGAAAACTTAGCGAAGCACAGCTAAAAACAATTTCTGAGAAACTGCTTTATAATAAATTAATTCAACATCTTGTGTTGCCTGTTGCCGGTCCCGACGCTCTATTTCATAGAGGTCGGGATCCCGACCGAGCTTTAGGCGAACGTCGGGACCGCCTGCCGCCAGATAGGGCGGAGATTAGTTATGCGTTTAAATTAATTAACGTTGATTTATTAAATGCCAGTGATGACAAATTGATGCATATCAGCAAACAAGGGCAATTGTTCCTGAATTTAAATGAAATGCGCCAGATTAAGAAATATTTTAAAAAGCTGCGCAGAAATCCTACAGACTGCGAGTTAGAAACTATTGCCCAGACATGGTCGGAGCATTGTTATCATAAGACATTCAGGGGGAAGATAAAATACAGAGAACAGAACACAGAGAACAGAAAGATCAGGAAAATTGACAATCTGTTAAAATCTACAATTATGAAAGTTACCAAGGAATTAAATAAGCCGTGGTGCGTATCAGTGTTTAAGGATAATTCTGGGGTAATT
>JACROS010000065.1 GCA_016214325.1 Candidatus Omnitrophota bacterium
CGGCACGATAATAGCGCATCAAGATAAGAAGAAGGTCTTACAAAATCAGAATCTTAAGGATAAAAAAGAAGTTGCCTCGGTTTTAAACGGCCGGGAGGGCGCGATTGAGCTGCAGGATGAAACAGAAGGGAAATTGATTAGCTCATTCGCCCCTATCTGCAGTTTAGGCTGGGGCCTGGTGTTAAGACAAAAACAGGATGAGGCATACCGGTTTTCCGGAGTGATGAAGATGCAATCCTGGATAATTATAATCTTAAGTGAATTATTAGCGAGCTTAGCGAGTATTTTTATGGGCAAGAAATTGGCTGCGCCGATAAAGAACCTATCTTCCGGAATCAAAAGCGTAGCGGCCGGAAATTTAGACCATAAGATTATCCCGAGGATGCGCGATGATATCGGAGAACTGATCAGGTCTTTTAATAGTATGGCTAAAAAACTAAAAATGTCCAGAGATAGAGAAAGGCTTTCGGCAATCGGAGAAGCGGCCGCCTGGATAGCCCATGAGCTTAAGAATTCTTTAGTATCCATAAAGTCCTTTGTCCAGCTATTCCCTGTAAGATACAGGGACGAAAGGTTCAGGGATAAATTTAGCAGGTTAGTCCCCGGAGAGATTAACCGCATGGAGCGTATGTTTAAAGAATTATCTGATTTCTCATCGCATTCTGAACTAAGCAAAACCAGGACTAATATGAAGGAGGTAATTGACAATACCCTGGAACTAATGAGAGAAGAGTTTATTAACAAGAAAATTAATCTTAACTATAGCCTGCAAAATGATAATTTTCCTATTGAAGCTGACCCCGAAAGATTGAAACAGGTCTTTATGAATTTAATTATCAATTCCATAAATGCAATGCCGCAAGGCGGTTCGCTGGCAGTTTCGATAGAAAAGAGAGAACCGCTTCAGGCAGAAAGCATCCCCGCCCGCATAGAAGTAAGAATTAAAGACACCGGTAAGGGTATTTCGGGAGAGTTGTTAAGGAAACTATTTGAGCCGTTGCATACCACTAAAGACGGGGGTATGGGGTTGGGGCTTACGATAAGCCGCAAGATTGTGGAAGAACACGGTGGAAATATCGATGTAGAAAGTGAAATAGACAGAGGGACTACCTTTATTGTCCGGCTCCCCTATTCCAAGTTAGAATGATATGAGTATCAAGGTTGTGTTAGTTGATGACCACAATGTTATGCGTGAAGGGTTGCGCGCTTTGCTTAAGAATGAATCTGATATAGAAGTAGCGGGTGAAGCCGCAGACGGCCGGAGCGCCTTTCGCTTAGTTAGTGAAATAAAGCCGGACCTGGTTATTATGGATATTGCGCTGCCGGGTTTAAACGGCATGGAAACAACCCGTAAGATAATTTCTAAGTTTTCCGATGTAAAGGTGCTCGTTTTATCAGCATACTCTGAGAGAAGGTTTATTTTTCGTGTCTTCAAGGCAGGCGCATCCGGATATTTATTAAAGGATTGCGCCTTTGAAGAATTGGTTTGCGCCATCCGCACGGTATCCGCCAACCGGATATATCTTTCTCCTGAGATAGCCGATATTGTGGTCAAGGATTATCTTCGCCAGTCCTCAAAAAACAACACCTCGGGCTTTTCCGTACTTACAGCCCGGGAACGCGAAGTGCTCCAGCTTTTAGCCGAAGGAAAAACTACAAAACAGATTGCATTATTACTTAAGATAAGTGTAAAGACCGTTGAGACACACCGCTCCCAGATTATGGATAAACTGAATATCCGCAGTATAGCTGAGCTTACCAAATACGCCATCCGCGAAGGCATAACCTCGTTATAAAAACCTCTACTATCTTATGGCTTTGGCTATATTGAAAGCCAAACCATTACCTTACCGGCTTAAGGTATTTCGAAGCGTAAACTCAGGAATTTCCCGATTGCCTGTTTTAAAATGTAGTTTAAAATAAGGCTCTTCAATTAAACAGAGTTAAACAATGAGACAAGAGCGAAAGAACGAAGTTAAGAAGCTTAGATGTTCTTACTTTTTAGAAGGAAAACAAAACCTCTGTTTAGGCTATTGGTGCGGGTTGATGGTGCCGTCAATTTATGAACTGGAAAGTTTTTGTCTCAGTGGGAAATATTCAAATTGTCCGGTGAGGCTAAAGCAAAAAGAAGTATATGAATGATAAAGAAACTATAAAGGCTTTAGTTGTGGATGATGAAAAAGTAGTGAGGGATTTTTTAGTTCGATTTTTAAATTTAAAAGGCGTAGAAGCAAAAGCGGTAGAGGATGGATTTAAAGCCGTTGAGGCGGCAAAAAAAGAGAAATTCGATATAGTTTTCCTGGAGTTAGAGATGCGTGGGACAGACAGTCCGTTTTTACTTAGAGAACTTAAGGAGATCAACCCTCAGAGTAAATATGTGATAATGACTGCTTACCTTAAGGAGGATTTATGGGAGGAGGCAAAAAAGGAAGGCGCGGGTATCTGTCTTAAAAAACCTTTTGAGCTCGATGAGATAATATCAGAGATAGATAAGGTTCGTTATTTGAAGGGATTAAAATAAAATGTGTCCTGATCAAGAAAAAAATTTTCTGGATAGCATAGTTGATAGCGTGATTGCGTTAGACAAAGAGGGCAAGATAAGAGAGGTAAACCCTGCAACCCTTGAGCTTTTAGGTTATAAAAAGAAAGAAGAATTAATCATGTTACCTATGGAGAAAATTTGTAAGAATTTTCCCTTGAGTGGCTTACGGGACAAAATTCCTCTAACAGAGCAGGAGCTAATGTATTTAAACAAAGAGGGAAAAGAAATTCCGGTAAGTGTAAATATTTCTGTGAGAGTCTTCTATCCGGATGATACTATTTTTATGGCCAGGGATATCAGTAAAATTAAAGGGTTGATTGATGAATTGACTCACTCTCAGGAAGAGCTCAAGACTTCCTATACAGAATTAAGGGTGAGTAAAGATGATTTGGTGCGTTCTGAGAAACTTGCCTATACCGGC
>JACROS010000062.1 GCA_016214325.1 Candidatus Omnitrophota bacterium
CATCGCTTGTGAGTATTTTCTTTGAATCAAATTTAATAGAAGGAAGTTCAATGGCTTGTGAACCGGTGGCGATCAAGAAATATTTTGCTTTTATAGTTTCTGTTCCTGCGGAGATTTCTTCATTAGATATAAATTTAGCGTTAGCATTAATGAAATCTATGTCTTTAAGCATAAATTTCATTCCTTTTTGAAGATGAGCTATAATACTTTCTTTTCTTTCCTGAACTTTAGAGAAAATTAACTTTGATTCACCAGCTTCAATACCAAAGTTATGCAGTTTCTTTGAGAGGGCGAATATTTTTTTTTTTTTTTTTAGTGTTTTTGTAGGAATACAGCCTTTATTAAGACAAGTTCCCCCGACGTTAGATTGCTCAATTAAACAAACCCCTAAACCAAGTTCTTTTGCCTTTAGAGCAGCATTAAAACCTGCCCAACCAGCTCCAATAACAGCTAAATCATACATGTTATAAGGGTAGTTGTTTAGCAAGCCCGCGGATAGATTCTGCAGACTTAATTAGTAAGTTTTGGTCATTTTCGTTAAGCTTAAATTCAACAATATTCTCAATTCCATTTCTTCCAATTCGCGCAGGAACACCAGTGCACACATCGTTTATACCATATTCACCGCTAAGCCATGCGCAAACACCAACTACTTTTCTTTGGTCCTGAACAATATTTTTTACTAATTGAGCGATTGCTGCAGAAGGAGCAAAAAAAGCACTTCCAGAACCAAGCAATGAAACAATCTCAGCTCCTCTATTAACAGTTCTTTTAAGGAGTTCTTCTATCTTTTCTTGGCTAAGCCGTTTTTCAAGTTTTTCACCTTTAATTTTACTAAATTCTGCCAAAGGTATCATCCCTTCGCCATGGCTTCCTATTACGCAGGCGTCAACATCAGTTGCTAAAACACCGACTTCTTTACTTATAAGGTTTGCGAACCTTGCTGCGTCAAGGCTAATCCCCATACCAAAGACTTTTTGTTTCTTAAAACCTGTAAGTTTAAGAGCAAGATAAGTCATTAAATCTAAGGGGTTAGTAACAATTATAACAATGGCATTAGAAGCGTAATTTTTTATATTATTGCAAATGTTTTTAAGTATTTCAGAATTTTTTAATAAAAGTTCTTCCCGGGTCATTCCGGGTTTTCGTGCAAGCCCAGCAGTAACAACTACTATATCAGAATCTTTAATTTCTGCTATATCGTCTGAACCGGTAATGCTGTAATCAGAATTTAAAAGCACTTGAGCATCTTCTAAATCAATTGCCTTGCCTTGAGCCACGCCTTTTAAAACATCTATTAAAACAACATTGCCCAGTTTCTCCTGGGCAATTCTCATCGCTGCTAAACTACCAACATTTCCTGCACCAATTACTGATATTTTCACTATTGCTTACCTCGCACTATTTTAATAATTGCATCAGCCATTTCTTTGGTTCCCACACAAGAAGCATCCTTAAGGTCAGCCTTCAAATCATAGGTAACAAATTTTCCTTCGGAAATAACTTGCCTGACAGCATTCTCAAGCTTATCAGCAGCTGCTGTTTCTTTAATGTGGCGCAACATTAAAACTCCAGATAAAATCATGGCTGTGGGATTAACTTTGTTTAACCCTTTATATTTTGGAGCAGAACCATGCACTGCCTCAAAGACTGCTAAGGTATCGCCAAAATTGGCACCCGGAGCTATTCCTAAACCGCCTATAAGCCCGGCACAAAGATCTGAAAGTATATCACCGTAAAGATTAGGCAAAACTAAAATATCAAAATTATGCGGCTTTTGTACAAGCTGCATTGCCATGTTATCAACCAAAGCCTCTTCAAAGTTAATTTTTGATGCATATTGTTTACTGATATTACGAGCAGTCTTAAGGAATAATCCGTCGGTGAACTTCATGATATTTGCTTTTGTTACTACTGTAACTTTCTTGCGATTATTCTTTATGGCATATTCAAAAGCAAATCTTACAATTCGTTCTGTGGCAAACTCAGAAATAGGTTTTATAGATAGGCCTGAGCCGCTATGAATCTTCTTGTTGGAATATTTCTCAATATCTTTTATAAGTATCTCGGTATTTTCTTTGCCTTGCTCAAACTCAATTCCTGCATATAAATCTTCGCTGTTTTCTCTAACTATAACTAAATCAATATCCTTGTAGCAGCTTTTTACACCAGGATAAGTTTTTGCTGGCCTGACACAAGCAAATAAATCTAATTCGTGCCTGATTGCAACATTAACAGAACGAAAACCTTCTCCAATAGGAGTGACAATCGGGCCTTTTAATGCTACTTTATTTCTTCTTACTGAATCCAGGGTTTCCTGAGGAAGCAAGCTTCCTGTTTCCTTAAGAGCATCTGAACCAGCAAGCTTTTCTTCCCATTCAATACTTACTCCGGTTGCTTCAATGCAACGTTTTGCTGCTTCCGCAACTTCTGGCCCAATTCCATCGCCCGGGATTAATGTAACCTTATAATTCATATTAAACCTTTAGCTCTCCGAATTTTTTATAATAATTAATAATTCCGCCTTCATTTAATAACACCTGCATAAAAACAGGCAGCGGCTTAATATCAAGCTCAATATTTTGAGTTATATTTTTAACTTTACCTTCATCAAGATTTATTAGAATCTGATCTGATTCTCCAATTTTATCAGTATCTGTTTCTACTAAAAGTAGGCCAATATTAAAACCGTTTCTGTAAAATATCCTTGCGAATGACTTTGCTAATACCGCCACAATACCAACTTCTTTTATTACTCTAGGCGCCTGTTCTCTTGAGGAACCCATGCCAAAATTATTTCCTGCAACAATTATAGATTTTCCAGGGATGACCTTTGCAGGAAAATTTGGGTCGATATCTTCCATGATATGCTTACTCAATTCTTTCATATCAGTGATAGAAAACTTATACCGTCCTGAAATTATAAAATCAGTATTAATATTGTCTCCTAATTTAATTGATTTTCCTTCTACAATCATAATTGCTTAAACTCCTCTGCATTTTTCACTTTAGACATAGCAACATCTAAAGTAATAAGCCCTTGTTTAGTCAGTTCCTTTAAAGATTTATCCATAGTTCGCATTCCAAATTGGCTTCCTGTTTGCATTAAAGTAGGAATCTGCGCTATTTCTTGCTCACGAATCAAGTTTCTAATCCCTGAAGTAGCCAGCATTACTTCTGCCGAGATAACTCGCCCTGATCCGGTGGCACGCGGAAGCAACAACTGAGAAACCACGCCCTGTAAACAATCAGCAAGCTGTAATTTTACCTGCTGCTGCTGGTAGGGTGGAAAAACATCAATAATTCTTTCTATTGTCTGCGGCGCATCAGGTGTATGCAAGGTTGCTAAAACCAAGTGCCCTGTTTCTGCTGCAGTTAAGGCGGTAGAGATCGTTTCTAAATCTCGCATCTCTCCAACTACTATTACATTAGGGTCTTGACGTAACGCATGGCGCAATGCCTCTGCAAAAGAATGAGTGTCTGCATAAACCTCTCGTTGCTTAATAATACTCTTTTTATTTTTAAAAACAAATTCTATTGGGTCTTCAATGCAAAGAATAAGATTTTCTTTTTCTTCATTAATCAAATTAATCATTGAAGCAAGAGTGGTAGTCTTTCCAACTCCTGTTGGTCCAGTAACTAAAACCAGACCACTTGGCCTGCGCGCAAGGTCTGCTACAATGCTCGGCAAACCAAGCTCATCAAAAGTAGGGATTTTTAAAGGCACGCGCCTAAAAGCAGCTTCAACTGTGCCTTTTTGCATATGCAAATTAACCCTAAACCTATCCAGGTCCGGCAGAGCGAGTGAAAAATCCAGCTCTAATTTTTTTTCAAAAGTTTCTTTCTGGGGATTTGTGAGTATCCCGTAAATCATCTTCTTTAAATCTTGCTTATTTAGCGGCTGAGTTTCAAGACGATGTAACCTGCCATCAACACGGAATAGAGGTGGTTCGTTTTCGGTAATATGAAGGTCTGAAGCCTTTTTATCAACACACAGTAAAAGCAGTTCATTAATTTCCATAACGAACCTCCACTTAGAGAAAACTTCTTGGGTCGGTAATTTTGCCTTTTATTGCAGACGCAGCCACAGTAGCAGGGGAAGCCAGATAAATAAAAGCATTTGGATTGCCCATTCTGCCTTTAAAATTCCTATTTGCAGTTGAAATTACAATTTCACCATCAGCAGGAACTCCATTGTGTGTTCCTACACATGGCCCGCAGCCAGGCGCAACAACTGCTGCTCCTGCTTTAACAAAGATATCGATTAACCCTTCTTTTATGGCTTCAAGCAAGATTAAACGCGAACTAGGCGCAACAATAAATTTAATTCCTTTTGCGACCTTCTTATTCTTTAATATTTTAGCTGCAACTCTTAGGTCTGACAGCCTTGCATTTGTGCAAGTGCCTAAGAAAGCCTCATTAATAGTTACTTTTTTTAATTTATCTACAGTAGTAACATTATCAACGCTATGAGGCATAGAAACTAAAGGTTTAATCTTTGAAATATCAAATTCAAACACCTTTTCATAACAAGCATCTTTGTCAGCAAGCACAGGTTGAATTATATTCTTCTTGTTTGTTCTTAGTTTTAGCCACTCGGATGTTTTCTTATCAAAAGGCATAAAGCCGACTTTCGCACCAATCTCAACGACCATGTTGCAAATAGTAAACCTGCCATCCATATCTAAAGCATCAATTGCAGAGCCGCTAAATTCTATTGCTTTATAGGTAGCCCCATCAGCTTTAATTTTATCCATAAGATAAAGCATAATATCTTTAGCAAAAATTCCCTTAGGTAGTTTTCCGTTGATAACAATCTTTATTGTTTCAGGAACCTTAAACCAGCTTTTACCGGTTGAAACAGCAATAGCAAGATCAGTTGAACCTACTCCGGTTGAAAAAGATCCCAGTGCGCCATAAGTGCAAGTATGTGAATCAGCACCTAAGACTATAGAGCCAGGAAGTATTTCTCCTGATTCCGGAATTACCTGATGGCATACCCCACAGCCGATGTCGTAGAAATCAGTATTAAATTCCTGCGAAAAACTACGCATTTTCTTATGTACACGCGATACTCCTTCGCTAGGAGATGGCGCGCTATGGTCTATAACCATACAGAATTTTGTTTTTAATTTCTTAATACCTAATTCTTTTACTTTATCAATAATAATGGAAGATGTGCCATCTTGGCCAAAAGTGAAATCAACTTTACAAACTGCAAAATCTCCTGCTTTTAAATCTTTACCTGCATGTTTACTTAATATTTTTTCTGCAATTGTTTTTCCCATGGTATTAAACTTTCTTTCTATAGCTTATTAAGCCACTGTTCAAGTCTATCCATTCCGTTTTTTATAGTTTCCATACTTGTAGCAAAGCTAATTCTGATATTTTTATCCATTCCAAAACCATTTCCTGGAATTAGGCTTACATAAGCTTCTTCAAGTAAGCGATTTGCAAAAGTTGCAGAATTAAGCTTAGTCTTTGAAATGTCGCAAAAAACATAAAATGCCCCCTGAGGATTGACACAGGAAATATTCTTCATAGTCTTTATCCTTGAAACCATAAAATCTCTTCTTTTCTGGAATTCTGCGCAAACATCTTTGCAAAAATTAGAAGTATTACTTAAAGCAGCAATGGCGGCTTTTTGGGCAATAGAATTTGGATTTGAAGTAGTGTGATCCTGAAGGTTAGAAATTGCCTCGGTAACATCTGCAGGCCCGCCTAAATAACCAATGCGCCAACCAGTCATAGAATAACTTTTTGATAAACCATTTACCGTAATTGTTAAATCGTAAATGTCTTTGTTGAAACTAGCAATTGAAACATGTTTAATATTATCAAATATAATTTTCTCATAGATTTCGTCACTTAAAACAAAAACCCTCTTTTTTACACAAATCTCTGCAATTTCTTTAAGTTCTTCAGGAGAATAAACGCACCCTGAAGGATTAGACGGGCTGTTTAAAATTAAAAGTTTAGTTTTTGTAGTAATATGTTTTTCTAAATCTTTTGCTGTAATCTTAAAGCTATTGGCAGCAGAAGTGTGAATATAGCGAGGAGCTGCCTCGCAGAGATTAACCATCTCAGGATAGCTCACCCAGTAAGGAACAGGAATAAGCACTTCATCATTCCGGTTTAACAAGACAAACAAAGCATTAAAAATACTGTGTTTAGCCCCGCAAGAAACAACTATTTGATTAACAGTATATTCAAGTGAGTTTTCTTTTTTGAATTTTTCTGAGATAAGCTTTTTTAGCTCGGGTATGCCAGTGGTAGGAGTATATTTGGTAAAGCCGCTATTAATTGCTTCAATAGCGGCTTTTTTTACAAAATCTGGTGTATCAAAATCAGGCTCGCCAGCCCCAAAATTAAGCACATCAAACCCATCGGCCTTAAGTTTTTTTGCCTTTGCGGTAATGGCTAGAGTTAAAGACGGATTAATTTTCTTTAGGCGGTCAGCCAGCCTTGTATCTATTCGCATGAGACTTTTTATAAAGCGTCCCGTTCTTTTTTGAAAATATTCTTTAAACCTCCGAGAAATTTCTTCTGCGGCTTTTTCTCTTTCTCAACAGGAGGCCTTTCTTCTTTAAACTGCGCTTCTTTATGTTGCTCTTCTTTTGTTGATTCTGTTTTTTTGATGTCTTCTTGTTTTACTTCTTTTGATTTCTTGGCTTTCTTGATTTCCTTTTTTATTTCAGTCAATTCAAATATTGCCATTTGGGCATTATCTCCTCGACGCTGTCCAAACTGCATGATTCTCGAGAAACCAGACGTACGACTAGAAAAGCGCGGTCCTATCTCATTAAATAATTTTACAACTAGCTTATGATCTCCTAAAATGCTAAAGGCGGATCTTTTTGCGGCTAAAGTATTTTCCTTAGCTAGCCCAATTAACTTCTCCACTAACGGCCTTGCTGCTTTAGCCCTATTAACTGTAGTTTTTATGCTCTGCTGAATTAGGATATTTCTAGCCAAGCTAATTATTGTTGCTTTATGCCAACTGGTAAAACGATTCAATTGATGTCTTAGTTTTTTATGTCTCATCTTTTACACCTTCTTAAGCTTTTTTAGGTCAACCTGCATACCTAATGTTAATCCCATTGCAGTAAGAAGCTCAGCAATTTCAGTTAATGACTTTTTGCCAAAATTCTTAAATCCTAACATTTCTTCTTCGCTTCTTCTAACAAGCTCAGCAATTGTTTTAATGTTGGCCTCTCTTAAGCAATTTGAGCTTCTTACAGAGAGTTCCAGCTCAGAAATTGGGAGCCTGAGTTTTTCATAAAGAGCGACTTCTTCTTTAGTCATCTCCAGCTCTTCCTCAGCGATATCTTCTGGTAATTGCCCAAAATTAACAAAAATATCCAAATGACGCTGTAAAATATTTGAAGCATACAAAAGCGCATCCTTTGGAGTAATCGAGCCATTTGTCCAAATTTCAACAATCAACTTATCATAATCGGTTCGTTGCCCAACACGAGTATCTTCAACAAAATAATTAACTTTTCTTACCGGAGTAAATATTGAATCAACTGGCACAACTCCGATTACTTTTTCTTCTTTTTTGTTTAATTCAGCTGGGACATAACCTCTTCCGCGGGCAACTTCCATCTCTACATTGAATTTTGTATCTTTAGTTAATGTAGCGATGTGCAACTCAGGATTGATTATTTCAATAGTTTCATCAACCTCTATATCCTTTGCTTTAATTTCGCCTTTTTTATCAGCCTTAATATAAATTGTTTTTGGTATTTTTGAGTGAGAGTTCAAAACAAGATTCTTGATATTCAGAATTATCTCTGGAACATCCTCTAAAATACCCGGAATAGTTGAGAATTCATGTTCTGCTCCGGCAATTTTAATTGAAGTTACTGCACTGCCTTCAATTGAAGACAGAAGTATTCTTCTTAAGGAATTCCCCAGCGTTACTCCATAGCCTCTCTCGAAAGGAGCAGCAGAAAATTTCCCATAAGTATTTGTATAAGTACCCTCATCGCACTCTAAGCGTTTTGGTAATTGAAAATCCTTCCACTTTATACCCATCTTGCCTCCTAATTATATTAAACAGCTTTTCTAATTTTTATTTTGAATACAACTCTACGATCAATTGTTCGTGAATTGGCTGTTGAATATCTTCTTTTTCAGGCAGCCTCAACACTTTTGCGCTTAGTTCTCCGGCATTAAATTGAAGCCAGGAGGGGACAGTTCTTTCCTTTGAAATTTCCAAATTCTCCATTATTTTATTTTTCGCCTTGTCTTTAGACTTCCACTGCACAAGGTCATCTTTTTCAACCAAGAAAGATGGAATATTAACTCTGTGATTATTTACAAAAACTTGATTATGCCTTACGATTTGCCGTGCCTGAGACCTTGAAATACCAAGCCCCATACGGAAAATTACATTATCAAGCCTTCTTTCTAATAATTGCAGCAACACTTTACCTGTTACACCTTTTGTTTTTGCGGCAACTTCAAAATATTTTCTGAACTGCCTTTCTAAAACTCCGTAAATTCTTTTAACTTTCTGTTTTTCACGCAGCTGTATTCCATAGTTGGATAATTTAATTCTATTTTGCCCGTGCTGGCCCGGAGCATATGTTCTTTTAGTTATACCGCATTTCTCAGTAGAGCACCTTGTACCTTTGAGGAATAATTTCTCTCCTTCTCTGCGGCACAATCTACAAACAGCACCTGTGTATCTAGCCATTGTTTATACTCTCCTTTTCTTCTTAGGACGACAGCCGTTATGAGGAATCGGAGTTACATCCTTAATTGTTGTAATAATTAATCCTGCAGCCTGCAAAGCCCTGATAGCAGACTCTCTACCAAACCCAGGCCCCTTTACCCTCACCTCTACCTCTTTTAAACCAATATCTTTTGCTTTTTTTGCTGCATCAGTTGCTGCAATCTGGGCTGCAAAAGGTGTAGATTTCTTTGACCCGCCATATCCGACAATACAGACATGTTTTAGCTCCTCTATGCTTTCTTTAGTTATTTTCCTGCAGGTTTTGCTGCCGGTTTGCCCGCTTCGGGTTTCTTGATAACTGCCAAACCACCTTTACGTGGCCCTTTTCTTGTGCGAGCATTCGTGCGTGAGCGTTGTCCTCTTACTGGCAGGCCTTTTTTATGACGTGAACCACGCCAAGAACCAATATCCATGAGCCGTTTTATATTTTGAGAGATATCACGGCGCAAGTCACCCTCTAATCTATAACCGCTTTTTTGCATCGTGCTTATAATGTGAGAAATTTCCTCTTCTGTTAAATCCTTCGCGCGTTTATTCGGATCAACGCCGGCGTCTTTAAGAATTCGGTTTGATAAAAACCGTCCCACTCCATACAAATATGTTAGGGCAATCTCTGCTCTTTTTTCCTTTGGAATATCAACACCCAATATTCTTGGCATCTCTTCTCCTCAATTAACCTTGTTTTTGTTTATGTTTTGGATTAGTGCAAATTACGCGCACAACCCCTCTTCGCTTAATAATTTTACATTTATCACATACCTTACGTATTGATGATCTGACTTTCACGGTTTAGCCTCCGACTATTTTACTCTAAAAGTAATACTGCCTCTTGTTAAATCGTATGGTGTTAATTCTAATTTTACCTTATCACCAGGAAGAATTCTGATAAAATGCATACGCATTTTTCCGGAAACATGTGCCAAAACCACATGGCCGTTTTCTAATTCTACTTTAAACATTGC
>JACROS010000063.1 GCA_016214325.1 Candidatus Omnitrophota bacterium
CCGAAGTAACTGTCATGGTCCCGGGCTTTTTTACCCCGCGCATAGACATGCAAAGGTGTTCTGCTTCAATAACTACCATCACTCCCAAAGGCTTAAGCTTAGACATAATGATCTCAGCGATCTGAGTAGTCAGCCTTTCTTGCACCTGTGGACGACGAGCCAAAATATCCACTACCCGCGCCAATTTACTTAAGCCGGTAACCCTACCGTTTTTTGGAATATAGGCAATATTCGCCCTTCCCAAAAAAGGCAAAAGATGATGCTCACACACTGAATACAAAGGTATGCCTTTTAATAAAATAATCTCATGATGCTTTTGATCAAGAATCACTTCCAGCTCGTCTTCAGGTTTTTGGTTGATACCGGAAAAAATCTCCTCATACATCTCTGCCACACGCTTCGGAGTATCCAACAAGTCTTGCTTCTTTGGGTCTTCTCCAATTGCCTCTAAAATATCCTTAATTGCTTTCTCAATTTTTTGTTTATCCATAAATACTCCTATTTTCCGATACAAAACTCACTAAATATTTTATCCAGCAAATCCTCTGAGAATCTCTTTCCGAGAATATCATCAAGATGCCCCAGGGCTTCTTTAATATCCTGAGCCATAAATTCTGCGGAAATTTTATTATCCAATGAATTACGCGCTTCTTCAACAAGTTTCTGCGCTTGCCTTAAAGCTTGAATATGCCTTTGCCTTGAGACAAAAACCGGTTCTTGCGCCACGACTTTTCCCTTTAAAACTAGACCTGAAATTTCATCCTCAAGTAAGCCTAAATTCTTTAATTTCTTCGCAGAGATTTCAATTACTCGCGGAAATTGTTTCATAATTTTATCTTTTTCGATTTTCTGACGGGAATCAATTTTGTTAATCACAGCTATAACTGATTTTTTCTTTAGCTTCCTTATCAAAGCTAAATCCTGTTGCGATAATTTCTTTGTTCCATCAAAAACTAAGATTACAAGATCTGCTAATTCAATTTGTTTATGCGCTCGTTCTACTGCCTTTTTTTCTATCAAATCACGCGGCTCTAAGATCCCTGCAGTATCAGAAATTCTCACAGGAATACCTTTAATATCAATTATTTCTTCAATAGTATCGCGAGTTGTGCCTGCTACCGAAGTAACAATAGAACGTTCTTGTTTAAGAATAGCGTTTAAAAGCGACGACTTGCCCACATTCGCAAGCCCGCAAATTACAATTCTTACCCCCTCGCGCATCAACCTGCCGCATTTAGCGCCCTCAAGAAGATTATTCAACTCTTCTTTAGCTTGTTCAAGCTTACATTGAATTTCTTTTAAATTAACAGCTCCAATTTCCTCCTCGGGAAAATCAATATTTGCCTCTAATGTAGTAAGTACTTCGAGCAATCCATTTCTAATAATATTTATTTGCTTAGATAAAACTCCCTTTAATTGTTCAACACCTAACTTTAAAGCTGAATCAGTTTTTGCGCGGATTATATCTAACACTGCTTCTGCTTGCGCAAGATCGATCCTGCCATTTAAAAATGCCCTCTTAGTAAATTCTCCGGGCTGGGCTAATCGTGCGCCATTAGCTAATACCAACTCCAGACAATCACGCATAGCTACAATTCCACCATGACAATTAATCTCCACAACGTCTTCTTTAGTAAAACTATTCGGGGCGCGCATCACGCTTAGAAGAACCTCATCAATAATATCCTGCCGCCTGTTTAAATCTTCAGGCTGGCGACCCATCACAGGCGACGAGTCGCCGGCAACAACCCAGCCGTAATGTAAAGCGAAATTCTTAAAAGCTGAAAGCTTTTTGCCGTTTTTCGCTAGAAATATTTTATCCGCGATATTAATTGCATTTTTCCCGCTAATACGCACAATGCCAATCCCAGAATCCATCATCGCCGTAGCTATGGCAGCAATCGTATCGTCTAAATTATATTTTTCCATTTCTAAATTCACCTACCACAAATAACGACCCAGTTACTAAAACTAAATCATTTTTATTCGCCATGCTTAAAGCTTTTTTCTTAGCTTCTTTAACATTCTGTGTGTAAAATATATTTTCTCTTTTTTCTTTTATCTTTGTCGGAATTTCCTTTTCTATATTCCTCACTAGAGCTGCGCGCGGTGAATTTGCCTTAGTCAAAATTATTTTATCACCCAATGGACAAATTACCCGGCAGATTCCCTGAATATCTTTATCATTAGAAATTCCTAAAACAAGAATCAACTGGTTATATGAAAATTTATTCTTAATTGTTTCAGCTAATATTTGCGATGAGGCCAGATTATGTGCACCGTCTAAAACAACAGTTGGATGATAAGATATTACCTCGCATCTACCCGGCCAAACAGTATCATAAAGCCCAGACTTAATTTTATCAACACCAATTTTATATCCGATACCTCCTAACGCTTCAACAGTTCTTTTTGCAACCCCAGCATTAACCAATTGATGTTTACCCAATAAATTAATTTTTAGTTTTGAATCAGGTTTTTTTACATAAATTAATTTTGCCCCGGTTTTATAACACCTGCCTTTTATTACCTTTATTGCTTCTTTTTTCTGCGGCGCACAAATTACAGCTTGTGATTTAATAATGCCTGCTTTTTCTGCGGCAATCTTTGTTAAAGTACACCCTAATTTATCAGTATGCTCATAACTAATAGGGGTAATTACCGAAAGCAAAGGATTTACAACATTAGTAGCATCAAGTCTGCCGCCAAGGCCTGTTTCTAAAATCACAAAATCAGTTTTCATTTTATTAAAATAATATAATGCTAGCGCAGTATAAACTTCAAAAAAAGAAAGCGGCCCATATTGAGAATGCTTGTTGAACCTATTTATAGCCGGCTTTAGCTGCTCCACCAGATTGACAAACTCTTTTTTACTGATCATCCCCTCAAAATCGCGGCTTATCATTGTGTAACGCGGTCTACCATCGTCATTGCGAGCCCGACTTCGAGCAAAGCGAAGCAAAAAGGGCGAAGCAATCTTGTTTTGAGATTGCTTCGTCGCTTCGCTCCTCGCAATGACGCATTGATGCGGATTTAATATTCTGATTCTTTCTCTAAAATCCGATAAATGCGGAGAGGTATACAATCCAACCTTGTATCCGGCTTCACGTAGAATATATGCAATAAATGCACAAGTAGAACCTTTGCCTTTTGATCCGGCAACATGAATAACTCGCAAATAATATTGCGGATTGCCGATACTTTCTAGAAAATATTTAATCCGCTCAAGCTTAAAAGACTTAATATAAGCATAGCGAGTTACCTTCTCGTAATTGATAAACGACTCTAAATAATTAATTGCTTCAGGGTAAGTCATACGGCTTATCGCATATGGCTTATCGCATATCGTAACAACAAGCAGATTGCGATTTGCAATATGGCAAATTAGTGGCGGAAGTGGCGAATACCCGTTGTAACCATGGCAAGCTTATATTTATCCGCGGCTTTAATAATAGTTTCGTCGGCAATTGAACCGCCAGGATGAATCACGGCTTTTATGCCGGATTTGGCAGCATTAATCAAAGCATCTTCCTTCGGGAAAAATGCATCTGAGGCCATGCAAGCGCCTTGACTTAGTTTCCCGCTTTTCTTAACAGCAATTGTTACTGAATCAACTCTAGACATTTGCCCAGCACCAATCCCAATTGTCTTTGTGCCCTTGGTAAAAACAATCGCATTAGATTTAACATGCTTAGCAACTTTCCAGGCAAAGATAAGGCTCTCCATTTGAATCTTTGTAGGCTTTTTCTTTGTAACAACTTTTAGTTTATTCTCATCAAGAGTTAACAAATCCTTACCTTGTAAAAGCATCCCGCCAGAAACTCGCTTAAATTCCGCTTCATCAACCTGCGCAAAATCCGGAAGCTCCAAAAGCCGCAGATTCTTTTTTTCCCTAAACATCTCTATAACTCCATTCTCAAAACCCGGAGCAATAATACATTCTAAAAATCCGCTTTTAATAATTGCAATAGCTGTTTTTCTATCCATCTTGCGATTTAAAGCCACTATTCCTCCAAACGCTGACAATTTATCACATTTCCAGGCGTTTACAAAAGCAAGCTCTAAAGCCTTATCTTCTGCAACTCCACAGGGATTATTGTGTTTTACAATTACAGCTGCCGGACGAGAAAATTCTTTGACCAATTCCAAAGCAGAATTTAAATCCAATATATTGTTAAAAGAAAGTTCTTTACCTTGCAATTGTTTTGCGCAAATTAATCCTCTAGATTTGCCAACCTCTTTATAAAAAGCTGCCTTTTGATGCGGATTCTCACCATAACGCAATTCCTGTATCTTTTTAAAAGTTAAAGACAGCTCTTGTGGTAACTCGCTCTTTTCATTTTTATTGCTAAAATAATTGTTTAAATATTTGTTTATTGCCGCATCATAACTGGAAGTCCGGCCAAAAACTTCTATTGCCAAATCACGTAACAGTTCTTCTGGCAAGGCCCCATTATTCTTTTCTAATGCCTCAATCACTGTTTTATAACGCTCAGGATTACAAATCACTGCCACTGATTGGTGATTTTTCGCTGCAGAACGAAGCATTGAAGGCCCGCCAATATCAATATTTTCTATTACTTCTTCAATCTCAACACCCGGCTTTTGGGTGGTTTTTTCAAATGGATAAAGATTTACCACTACCATATCAATCAAACCAATGCCGTGTTTTTCAATTGTGCGCATATGCTCCTGATTTTTTCTTAACGCCAATAACCCCCCATGAATCATAGGATGCAATGTTTTAACGCGCCCGTCGATCATTTCAGGAAAACCAGTATATTCAGAAACTTCCTTTACAGGTATATTATTATCCCTAAATAATTTTGCAGTTCCACCTGTAGATAAAATTTCTACTCCAAATTTATTTAAAACTTTGGCTAGTTCTAAAATACCTGACTTATCTGAAACACTAATGAGCGCTCGTTTAATCTGAATCATTTACGCCTCCATTAAACATCCCTAAGATTATTTGTTAAATCTAAAATTCACCAAATCACAATCCTGCATCACATAATTCTTCTGCTCAAGGCGCTGATGGCCTGCCTGCTTTGCTGCTGTCTCTCC
>JACROS010000064.1 GCA_016214325.1 Candidatus Omnitrophota bacterium
TGGATTTGTTATTTCGTCAATGGCAGTAATGGCTACCTGGTCGGAAAGCAGGCTAATCGCAGTAACGGTTCCTGTTTGATGCTGGGAGTCATGATTTTTGATACCTCAATGATTACTGTTTTAAGAATTGCCGAAGGGAAAGTGCGTACATTTAGGCAATGGCTTGAGCATGCGGATACGGATCATTTCTCGCATCGGCTTTCACATATGGGCCTTAGCCAGAGAGAAACAGTAATGTTTGTTTATATTATTAATTTTATTTTGGTTTGTATTGCAATTTCAATACCTAGGGATGGAATAAGAACTGCTTCTTTGGCGTTATTTGGTTTTATTTTATTTTTTATCTGGGGTATTTGGAAATTACATCAAGTAAAAATGCGCCAGCATCATATGGCAAAGCAAAGGAAATAAAAGTGAAAAAAGTCCTAATTACCGGCGGAGCAGGTTTTATTGGTTCACACCTTGCAGATAAACTGCTTTCTCAAAAAAACAGTGTAGTTATTGTAGATGATTTATCTACGGGAAAGCTGGATAACATTGCCCATCTTAAACATCATGCGCATTTTAAGTTTCATCTTGATAGCATTATGAATGAAAAGTTAATGTCTCGTTTGATTAACGAGGCTGATTGCATCTATCATTTGGCTGCTGCTGTGGGGGTTAAATATATTATTGATAATCCTTTAAAATCCATAACCACAAATGTGCGCGGCACAGAAATTATTCTTGAGGAGGCAAGCAAGTCGCATAAGCCGGTTTTGATTGCCTCAACATCGGAAGTTTACGGCAAGAATAACAAGGTTCCTTTTAAAGAAGAAGATGATAGCATAATCGGCTACACTAAGCTTTATCGTTGGAGTTATGCCTGTACAAAGAAACTAGACGAATTTTTGGCATTTGCATATTTTAAAGAGCATAAAATCCCGGTTGTAATTACGAGATTTTTTAATACCTGTGGCCCGCGTCAAACCGGAGAATACGGAATGGTGGTACCGCGTTTTATTAAACAGGCCATTTTAAACCAGCCGATTACAATTTTTGGTGATGGAAAACAGAAAAGATGTTTTTCGTACGTGGGTGATATCGTAAATGGGATAATTAAACTGCTAAAGACTCCCAAGTGTTTTGGAGAAGTTTTTAATATCGGCAACGATAAAGAGATTAGCATTGAGGATTTGGCGCATAAGATAAAAGAATTAACCAACAGTAAATCGCCGATACATTATATTTCCTATAAGGATGCTTATGGCGACGGGTTTGAAGATATGCAGCGTAGAATCCCTGACTTGTCTAAGATAAAGAAATATATTAGCTATACTCCTAAGGTTGGGCTTGAGGAGATGCTTAAGGAAATAATCAAAGATTTTAAGGCTTAACAAGCATGAAATACAAGAAGATAAAAGTCGGCAATAGATATATTGAAGGGTTTTTAATAAAGCTCTCTAGTAAGAGCTTAATTTTGCTGAGGGGAAGTAAAGGCTATGTTATGTGTGGTTATTTAAATTTAAAAGTTGCTGAGAAATTTAAGGATATTGCAATAAAGGTTACAGGCATATCTTCAATTCAGCAAGCTGTTGATGCAAATGTTTGTTCCTGCACTTCTTCTGCACGTAAGTTGGGAATTTCTAAGGGCCAGCCTGTCAAAGAAGTTTTAAAAATAATTGCGTAATAAGTTGTAATCTCTGCCTTGACTTGTGTTTTTCATTAACACTTCAAGTATTCGGTGCCAAGGCATATTTCTCGCAGCACCGCTTGATTTTCCCCTGCGTGGAAAATCTTCGCTCGAGCGAAAGCTCTTGCTCTCGCAGACGCTGTAATAGCTGGCGAACCATGCCCGCAAGAGCTTTCTAACGTGCTGCTTGAAACATGCCTTGTCACCTGATTATCTAAAGCAATAAAAGTTTCTTTGAGCACACAATCAGAGATTTTTTGGCACGACTATAACTACTAGTGTGCAAGGTATTACGGCGAACGAGAGTACACAAGCTTTGCGTAAGCCGTTACGAGAGTGAGCCGTAAACCGCAGCACACGGCAGAAAATCTCGTGTGCGAAAAGAAACTTTTGTTGCTGGATTGTTTTTGTTGTAAGTAGAATACATAAAATTAATTGTGAAGTATAAAAATTTTAACAAAATACTTGACAAAGTGGGATTATGGTGTAAACTCTACTAATGTGATAGACATTATAGAGAAGAGCGATGAAAATAACTTATAAAAGCGATTATTCTTTAAAGACAATTTTGGATTTGGCCATACATTTCGGGGAGGAGCCGGTAACTATTCATGAATTGGCTAAACGTTCTGATATCCCAATAAAATTTTTAGAGCAGATATTGCTGGATCTAAAACGTGGAGGATTTGTAGAGAGCAGGCGTGGTAAAATAGGAGGGTATTTATTAGCTAAACATCCTTCTAAGATTGGATTATCAGAGGTTGTGAGTTTTGTAGCAGGGCCAATTGAGCCAATTGCTTGTGTGGACAAAAAATATCGCAGGTGCCGTGATATTGATAAATGCGTGTTTCGCGATATCTGGCAGAGGATAACAAGCGCCACTGAGAAAATACTTGAAGAAGTAACTTTTGAAGATTTAGTAAAGAAGTCCAGAAAATCCCAGGGAAATTTTGTCTATCAAATTTAAGAGGCTAAAATATGAAAATCGCCAAAGATATTACAGAGCTGATCGGGAATACGCCTTTAGTTCGGCTTAATAAAATTACAGCCGGGCTTAACGCTGAAATTGTGGCAAAATTAGAGTCTTTTAATCCATGTTCTTCGGTAAAAGACCGTATTGGCCTGAGCATGATTGAACAGGCTGAAAAAGAGGGAAAGATTTCTGCAGATACTATTATTATTGAGCCAACCTCGGGAAATACTGGTATTGCTTTGGCTTTTGTCTGTGCAGTAAAAGGTTACAAATTAGTTTTAACTATGCCGGATACAATGAGTATTGAACGTAGGCAATTATTATCTGCTTTTGGCGCAGAAATTGTGCTTACGCCCGGAAAAGAAGGCATGAACGGAGCAGTAAAAAAGGCTGAAGAGTTGGCCAAGAGCAATGAAAGATGTTTTCTGCCGCAGCAATTTAAGAATCCAGCTAATCCGCAAGCACATCGTCTGACTACTGCTCCTGAAATTTGGAGCGATACTGACGGAAAGGTTGATATTTTAATTGCAGGAGTGGGGACTGGCGGCACAATAACAGGGATTGCAGAAGTTTTAAAGAAAAAAAATCCAGAGATTGAAGTGATTGCAGTTGAACCGGCAGCTTCTGCAGTTTTGTCTGGAGAAAAGCCTGGTCCACACATGATTCAGGGGATTGGCGCAGGATTTATACCTGAAGTTTTAAATAGCAATATTCTCGATGGAATAATTACTGTTTCAGATGAAGATGCAATTCAGGTTGCTAAGAAGCTTGCTCTTGAAGAAGGTATTCTATGCGGTATTTCTTCTGGGGCCGCAGTTTGGGCAGCCTTAAAGGTGGCGCAGAGAAAAGAGAATAAAGGAAAACTTATTGTAGTAATATTGCCAGATTCAGGTGAAAGATATTTAAGTACAATTTTATACAAATAAAAGGAGAAAGCTATGAAAGAAAAAGTGGAAAAGGCTTTAGAAAAAATTAGGCCGATGCTTATGGCAGACGGTGGAAATGTGGAATTAATAGAGGTTACTGACCAAGGTGTTGTGAAAGTGAAGCTTAAGGGTGCTTGCGGGTGTTGTCCGATGAGCCAGATGACCTTAAAGATGGGGATTGAGAGAATACTTAAACAAGAAGTTCCAGAGGTAAAAGAGGTTATCTCTGTTTAGGGGCAATAACAATGAAAACGATTAAAGAAATCAATGAAAAGATTAAAAAGGGCGAAGTGGTAGTAGTCACCGCCGAGGAAGTGTCGGAGTTAATTGAGAAAAAAGGGCTCAAAAGAGCTGCGCAGGAAGTAGATGTAGTTACTACTGGAACTTTTGGCCCGATGTGTTCATCTGGAGCATATTTTAATATTGGCCACTCCAAGCCGCGCATTAAATTAGGCGGAGGGGTTTGTAAGCTTAATGATGTACCGGCTTATACTGGGCTTGCGGCGGTGGATATTTTCTTAGGGGCAACTGCTATACCTGATGATGATCCGCGTAACAAGGTTTATCCGGGTGAATTTAAGTACGGCGGCGGGCATGTTATTCACGAGCTTTTAGAAGGTAAAAATGTTTCTTTAGAAGCAACAGCTTATGGCACGGATTGCTATCCTTTAAAGAAAATAGAAACTACAATTAATCTTAAGGATTTAAATGAAGCAGTTTTATTTAACATCAGGAATTGTTACCAGAATTATAATGTAGCAGTCAATTTATCAGATAAAATGATCTATACCTATATGGGTGCATTAAAGCCTAATTTAGGTAATGCTAATTACTGTTCAGCAGGCCAGCTTTCGCAACTTTTAAAGGACCCTTATTATAAAACTATCGGTGTAGGCACAAAGATATTTCTTGGAGGAGGCGTTGGTTTTGTGGCTTGGCATGGGACTCAGCATAATCCCGGAGTGCCAAGGCTTGAAAATGGTATTCCTAAGGTTCCGGCTGGCACTTTAGCAGTGATTGGTGATTTAAAACAGATGAAGCCGGAGTGGTTAGTGGGGACAAGTATGATTGGTTATGGAGTAACTATGATTGTTGGAATTGGAGTTCCAATACCTGTTTTGAATGAAGATGTTATCAAGCATGCTGCAGCCAGAGATGAAGAGATTTTCACTCAGGTAATTGATTACAGCAATAATTATCCTAATTGTGTTGCTGGTTCTTTGGCGCAGGTGAGTTATGCCCAGCTTAAAACAGGAAAGATTGTTGTGCAGAATAAGGAGATTCCGACGGGTAACTTGTCTAGCTATTCTAAGGCACGGGAGATTGCAGAAACATTAAAGTCATGGATCAAAAAAGGCGATTTTACTTTAAGCGAACCTGTGGCCAATATCCCGGGAGCGGAATCAGGATATGCAGTTAAGCCTTTAAAACAAAATCCATCATTAAGCTAAGGAGATAGATATATGACTTCTAAAAGAATAGTGTTACATTTCCCTCACCGCTTGGTGGATCAACCGATTGTTTATAATTTGGTTAAGGAATTTGATTTGAAATTTAATATTTTAAAGGCTTTTGTTACCCCTCAGGAAGAAGGCTTGATGGTGCTGGAGCTGACTGGTAAAAAAGAAAATTTTGATAAAGGGATTGAATATTTAAACTCCTGCGGAGTTAAGATACAGCCTTTGAGCCAGGATGTTATTCGTAACGAGGTCAAATGTATGCATTGTGGTGTTTGTGTGCCGATTTGTCCTGCTAATGCGCTGACAGTTGACCAGGAATCCCGCAAAGTAATTTTTCATGACAAAAAATGTATTGCTTGCGAGCTGTGCGTAAGGATCTGTCCGACGCGGGCGATGGAAGTGCGATTTTGATGGATCTTGAGCAAAAGCTAAGCAAATTAAAACGAATTATTGCTGGATACGATTCTTGCCTGTTAGCTTTCTCAGGAGGCCTGGATAGCTCTTTTCTTCTGAGTCTTTGTGCAGAAGTTCTCTCGAGTAATAAATTACTTGCTGTAACAGCAAACTCAAAGACCTATCCAGCTGAAGAATTGCTCTTTGCAAGAAAATTTGCCAAGCAAAAAGGCGTAAGGCACGAGATTATTTGCACTACTGAACTAGAAAACAGGCAATTTGTGCAAAATTCTTATCGGCGTTGCTATTTCTGTAAAAAGAATTTATTTTTGCGGCTTAAAGGCATGGCGCGTAAGTATAATCTTAATTGTGTTATTGATGCCAGTAATATTTCTGACCAGAAAGATTTTAGGCCGGGAAAAACTGCTTTAAAGGAACTTGGGATTTTCTCTCCGCTTGTAGCTGCTGGTTTTACTAAAGAAGATATTCGTAAGTTAAGTAAAAAGATGAGGCTTGAAACTTGGGATAAGCCAAGCATGGCCTGTCTTGCATCAAGAGTCCCTTATGGTACAAAAATTACTGCAACTATTCTTAATCGGATTCAGCGTGCGGAAGCTTTTTTAAAGAAAATCGGATTTAAGCAGGTTAGAGTAAGGGATTATAATGATTTATGCCGGGTTGAAGTAGAAGAAAAGGATATTCCTTTGTTGGTTAGTAAGCGTTTAAGAGTGCTCGAGGGTTTAAAAGAGGTTGGTTATAAATATATAACTTTAGATTTGGCAGGTTATCGCACTGGTAGCTTAAACCCGGGTTAAATGAAAGTTTGAGTGATTTATGCAGAAAAAAATTTTAGAATATTTACGAAAAGAACAGGAGTATGTTTCTGGAGATCAGCTTAGCCATAAGCTGGGCATGACTCGCCAGGCGCTTTGGAAACATATTCAGGAATTGCGCGATTCTGGTTATGAAATTGTGGCTGTGCCGCATTTGGGGTATCGCCTAGAGAGCGCTCCTGATCGTTTATTTGCTGCTGAAATCATCTCGGGCTTAAAAACTAAGTTTATCGGAAGAAAAATATATTACTATGATACTATTTCTTCAACCATGGATGTGGCTGTTGAGCTTGGGATGAAGTCGGCTGTTGATGGAGCATTGATAGTCGCCGAGGCGCAAACAAAGGGAAGGGGCAGGCTGGGGCGTATTTGGTTTTCTCCAAAATATAAAGGAATTTATTTATCAATAATTTTGCGGCCAAAAATCTTGCCTAATCAGGCTTCTTTGTTAACTCTTTTAGCAGCAGTAAGTGTTTGCGAGGCAGTTAAAGATGTTTGTAATTTAGAGTTGCAAATTAAATGGCCCAATGATTTATTGATAAAAAATAAAAAAATCGGCGGAATATTGACAGAGCTAAATGCTGAGATAGATAAAGTAAATTTTATTGTGATTGGGTTAGGGTTAAATGTGAATAATGATTTAAAGTCTTTGATTAGCCAGGCAACTTCTTTAAAAGAAGAGAACAAGGAAGCTGTTAGCCGGATTAAATTATTACAGGAAATTTTACTTAGGACAGAAGATAATTATTTATTGCTTCAGAATCAAGGGCAGAGAATATTTCTTGAGAAATGGCGGCAATATAGCGTTACTTTAGGAAAACGAGTTAAGGTTTATTGCCAAAAGAAACATATTGAAGGGGATGCCGTAGATATTGATTCTGACGGTGGCCTTCTTGTAAGAAGAGATACAGGCGTGATTGAGAAGGTTTTATCAGGGGATGTGGTGCACTGCAGGTAATTGTAAACTAAACTAATTATTCTGGTTGACAATAAAGCCGGCTTTCATATAATGAAAGCCGGTATATTATTTGTGGAATATTACGTTTAATTTACAAGCAAAATCTATAAGCAATGAAAACAATTATTTGTATATCATTAATAATTTTTGCGGGATTTTCTTTGGCTTTTGCTGAAGATAAATATAAGCTTGATGATATAGTAATCAGACCGGTTAATTATTCTTTTGAGAGCGTGTCTAGCTCTCAAATCCGCAAGGAAAATGTTAATTCCCCGATTGAAATATTAGACCGGGTAGCCGGAGCTGATTTACGTAACCGCGGCCCTTTTGGGATCCAGTCGGACCTTTCGTTAAATGGCTCTACTTATGAACAGGTGGGGATTTTAATAGACGGAATAAATGTTAATGACCCTCAGACTGGCCATCATAATTTAGACATCCCTCTTACACAATACGACTTAGAAAAAATAGAAATTGATAAAACTGGAGTAGGTTCTCTTTATGGTAATGGGTCATTTGCCGGAAGTGCAAATTTCATTGTTAAGAAGCCTCTCAAGAAAGCATTAAATGTTGATACGCTTTTTGGCGAGCATGCTTTATTTGGGCAGTCATTTTCTTTGAGCCTGCCGCAAGAAAGTTTTTCTACGCGCGTTTCATTTGACCATAAAATTGCTAAAGCTGCACGGCCGAATACCGATTTTGAGTATAAGACAGCCTCTTTCTATATAAATAAGGAGTTTGGGCAAACAGATATGGATGCTTTGTTTGGTTATCAGAAAAAAGATTTTGGCGCAGATAGTTTTTATTCAAACTTATTCCCGGAAGAAGAGGAGCATACAAAAACAGTTTTTACAAAGCTTAGCCACACTTCAAATCTTTCTCTTGGCAAGCTTAAAAATAGTTTATTTTTTAGAAAGCATCGCGACAAGTTTATTTTAAGAAGGAATAATCCTACCTCGGTAAATTATCATACGACATATCTATCGGGTATTGATTCAGAGTTTGAGGTTCCTGCGCCTTTAGCAGATTTTGTCTTTGGAGTAAATCTCGGGGAGGACCAGATTAATTCTACCAATTTAGGCAAGCATTCACGTTTTCATCAGGCAGGTTCGTTAGGAGTGGTTCCTAAGTTAGGAGACAGTTTGACAGCAGACTTTCGTTTTCGTACTGATCATTATCAGCAATGGGGTAATGAAGAGACGTATAGCGCTGGTTTGGGTTATGATTTGGTTAAAGATAAGTTAAAGGCCAATTGGTCATTTGGCCACTCCTTTAGGATTCCTACTTTTACCCAGCTTTATTATTCTGATGCAGCAAATAAGGGCAATCCTCAATTAAGGCTTGAGAGTTCTGATAATTTTAGGCTCGGCATTGATTATAGGCAAAGTATTCTTGATTTTGGGCTGGATGGATTTTTGCGAAAAGGAAGCAATTTGATTGATTGGACGCGCACTTCCACTACAGATCCTTGGCAGGCAACAAATTTGGGTAGAGTGGATTTTTGGGGAGTTGAGTTTAAGTCAAAGTTAAATGCGAATTTAAAATTTAAATATGCTGTGCTTGATAAAATCTACTTTTCTTATAATTATATGTTGGCGGATAAAAATACAGGAGGATTTTTATCTAAATATGCCCTTGATATTTTAAAACACAGATATCTTTTGGAGATTTTTTCTGGTTTTTTGGGGTTGGAGGCAAATTTTCAAATGTCTTATAATAAAAGATACTATGGAGAAACATATTTTGTGGGTAACCTATATTTAGGTAAGAAAATTCGCTGCCGCGATTATATTTTTGAGCCGTTTGTAAAGGTTGACAATTTTAATAATGCAAAATATACTGAAATTTCCGGGGTGTTGCAGCCCGGGCGCTGGATTCAGTCGGGATTAAAATTTGAGTGGTAATAGTTTTGAAACGAGGGGGATTGTCTATGTTTATACACGTAGCTTTGTTTGAGATTCAGCCTAAAGAAGTAGGAAAATACCGTAAAGATAGTAAGATGTGGGCGGGTTATGCCCAAAAAGCAAAGGGTTTTATTTCGTATCATACAATGAAGAGGTATGATTTTAAAAATCAATATGCTTCTGTTTATGAATGGAAGAGTAAGGCTGACCATGATAGTTTTATGAATAAATTTCATGATTGGCTGGTGGAGAAATCAAAGGCAAAAGTTAAGGTAGTGGGGTATTTTAATTTAAAGAAAATTGACCGGGTGAAATAATCCTATGGCATTATGTGTAGCAGTGGCAATGAGCGGAGGGGTTGACTCGTCGGTGGCAGCATGCCTGCTTAAAGAGCAGGGGCTGGATATTTTTGGGGTTACCATGGATTTTGGCATAAATAAGAAATCAGCGCCAAATAAAAATATTATAGATGCTAAAAAAATTTGTAAGCAATTAGGAATAAAGCATTATGTTATAAATTTGAAATCTGCGTTAAAGGATGTCGTAATAAAAGATTTCTTAAATAATTATCTTTCGGGGAGGACACCTAATCCCTGCGTAAAATGCAACCAATATATTAAATTTGGTATTTTGATAAATAGCGCTAGAGCCTTGGGCGCTGACAGCATTGCTACTGGCCACTACGCAAAAATAGCAGAACTATCTAAGAGTAAAAAAAAATCGCATGAGCTTATTTTAAAAAAAGCCAAAGATTTGACTAAAGATCAGTCTTATTTTTTTTATCGGCTTTCTCAGGCGCAACTTAAACATATAATTTTTCCTTTGGCAGATTTAGAAAAACATCAGGTACGGGCCTTGGCAAGTAAGCTTAAGCTTCCTGTGGCTCAAAAATCAGATAGCCAGGAAATCTGTTTTTTAGCTAATAGCGATTACCGGGATTTTATTAAAGAACGTATTCCAAAGGCATTAAGAAATGGGCAAATAATGGACGAAGAAGCAAAGGTGTTGGGCCAGCATAGGGGTATTGCTTTTTATACTATTGGCCAGCGCCAGGGGCTGGGTGTTTCTAGCGCTCACCCTCTATATGTTACTAAAATTGATGCTAAAAATAATCAGTTGGTGGTTGGCAGAAGAGAGGTAGTATACAAAAAAGCTTTTTTGATTAACAAGGCGCATTTTATCCAAAAGCCAATAAAAAAGAAGGTTGCCCTTAGAGTGCGAATAAGGTATAATCACAAGGAAGCTTTGGCAGATATCTTCCCATTAGGAGCAAAATATAAAGTGGTTTTTCGCAAAGCTCAATTTGCTATTACTCCTGGGCAGTCAGCTGTGTTTTATGATAAGGATATTGTTGTAGGCGGCGGGTTTATCGATAGTGTTGTAAATTAAGAAAATGAAAAGAGAATTATCAGAGTTAGAAATAAAAATAAAAGAGTTAAAGAAAAAGCGCAATGCTGTTATCTTGGCGCATAATTATCAGCTTCCCGAAGTGCAGGATGTGGCTGATTATTGTGGAGATTCTCTAGAGCTGAGCCGCATTGCAGCTACTACTAGCGCCAAGGTAATTGTTTTTTGTGGCGTGCATTTTATGGCTGAGACCGCGTCTATACTTTCTCCGGATAAGCTTGTGATTATGCCGGATATTCATGCGGGTTGCCCGATGGCAAATATGATTAACGCAGAGCAGTTAAAGAAATTAAAGGTTGAACATCCTAAGGCTGTGGTAGTTGGGTATGTGAATACGTCTGCGGAGGTAAAAGCAGAATTAGATTATTGCTGTACATCTACTAATGCTATTGCAGTAGTAAATGCTTTAAAAGACTGTGAAGAAATTATATTTGTTCCTGATAAATATTTAGCGGATTATGTTTCTAAAAATACTGGGCGTAAATTAATCAGCTGGAACGGGCTTTGTCCAACTCACATTAAGATTTTGCCTGAAGATATAAAAAGAGAGAGGAAGTTTCATCCTTTTGCTAAAGTGATAGTGCATCCGGAGTGCTTGCCGGCAGTTGTATCTATGGCTGATGCAGTATTGTCTACGAGCCAGATGTCTAAATACGCTAAGGAAACCGAAGCTAAAGAAATGATTATCGGTACAGAGGTTGGTTTAATTTACAAATTAAAAAAAGATAATCCTGCAAAAGAATTTTATCCTGCTTCTGAAAGGGCAGTTTGTCCTAATATGAAGCGGACCACTCAGGAGAAGATACTCTGGGCGCTAGAGGAACTGAAAGAAGAAGTCAGAGTCTCTGATGAAATACGCCAGCGTGCTAGAAAAGCTATAGACCGGATGTTAGAAATTTGCTGAAATGAATATCCCCGTTATTTACGAGGATGAATGGCTTTTGGTTTTAGATAAACCGCAAGGGCTGCTCACTATTCCTTCCCCAAAAAACGAATCGCGCACTCTCACAAGTATTCTTAATCAGGATTTGATAACAAGAAATATTTCTTATCGTTTACATCCGTGTCATCGTCTTGACCGACAGAACCGGTTACCGGGCGTACAAATCAGATTAGGATTCATTTCTCTCAAATCGGACATCCGATTGTGGGAGAGGATAAGTTTTCTTTCCGTCGGGATTTTAAATTAAGGTCTAAACATCTTTGTTTGCAGGCTAAAAAATTAGAATTTCATCATCCAATTACAGGTAAACTTGTTCAGCTGTCTTTGGGCTTACCAGAGAGTATGAGTAAGTTGTTAGAAAAAGATTATAGTAATCCCGTAGCGTAGTTTTTTTATCAAGTTTTTTGTTTAAGGAAAGGAGTAATTGTTAGCGTGATAAAATTTATTTTACTGGGAATCATTCAGGGATTAACTGAGTTTTTGCCGGTGAGTAGTTCCGGACATTTGGTAGTGGTGCAAAAAATAATGGGTATGCAAACTGAGGCTGTGGCTGTTTCTGTTGTTTTGCATTTAGGAACGGTTTTATCTTTGTTGGTTTTCTTTTTTAAAGATATCTTAAAATTATTTCGTGATTTAAAATCTGTAATGTTGATTGGTTTAGTAACTGTTATTACTGGCATTATTGGTTTATCTGGGAAGGATTTTCTTGAAAGTTTGTTCTCTTGTCCAAAACTTATAGCGCTGTCTTGGTTTATTACTGCGGGGGTATTGTTATTTGCGTCAAGATTCTTAAACGGAAAAAGAGAAAAAATAAATTTCAAAGATGCTGCTATTCTGGGTTTTGCTCAGGGCATTGCAATTGTACCCGGTATTTCTCGTTCGGGAATCACGGTTTCTACGCTTTTGTTTCGCGGCATCTCTGCGCAGGAAAGTTTTCGCTTTTCGTTCTTAGCGGCAATCCCTGTAATTGTCGGTGCGGCAATGCTGGAGATTAAGGATATTGGCTGTATTGTGGTTAAAGAGTTTGGGAATCTTGCGGCAGGTTTTCTGGCTAGTTTTATTTTTGGCTTATTTGCGCTTTTTGTCTTTAGGCAGGCTCTAAAGAAAGCGAAGTTGCAGTATTTTGCTTATTATTGTATTATATTAGCAATCGTTACGTTTTTGTTCATATAATAAACATATTAAGAAAGGTAAAATATGAGTATTATTGTATTGGGTACTGTAGCATTAGATACCGTGAAGACTCCTTTTGGAAAACGCGAGCTTATGCTTGGTGGTTCAGCTGTGCATTTTTCTATGTCAGCGCGCCTTTTTACTAAAGTAAGCTTGGTTGCAGTCGTGGGAAAAGATTTCCCGCAAAAACATATTAAGTTTTTGAAGGAAAAATCTATTGATGTTTCTTCAGTTGTCTGTGAGGATGGGCCTTGTTTTAAATGGGAAGGTGAGTATGTTGGTGATTTAAACAGCGCGAATACTTTGCATACGGAATTAGGCGTGTTGGCAGCTTTTCGCCCTAAGCTAACCCTAGAGCAGAAAAAAATTAAATACGTTTTTTTGGCAAATCTTGACCCGGAAATACAAATGCATGTTTTAGAGAATATGGGCAAGCCAAGCCTTGTTGGCTTAGACAGTATGAATTTCTGGATTCATCATAAAAGGGCTGAGTTAATCAGCCTTTTAAAATATGTGGATATTTATGTAGCTAATGATCAAGAAGCAAGGTCTCTTTCTCAGGAAACGCATTTAATTAAGGCGGCTAAGGCATTACATGCCATGGGGCCGAAAATGATTTTAATTAAAAAAGGTGAGCACGGAGTTTTGTTTTATTCGGATAAGTTTATTTTGTCTTTGCCAGCTTACCCGACGGAGAAAGTCATTGACCCTACTGGAGCAGGGGATACTTTTGCAGGTGGATTTATGGGTTATTTGGCCAAGGCAAAAAAGATAGACCAGCTATCTCTAAAGAGAGCTCTTGCTTATGGAACTGTGGCAGCATCCTTTAATGTTGAAGGATTCGGTGTTGAAAAAACTAGTAAGCTAAATTTCAAAGATTTGGAGGGGCGTCTTGGACAATTCAAAGAATGTTTTCATTTTTAAGGAAAAATTAAAAATACCTAACTTAAAAGAAGGATTTTTTAAATTTCTGAAAACTTATGGAGTATTGGGTGCTGCTATTGGTATTGTTATGGGCCAGGCAGTGGCTAAAGTGATTAATGTTTTAGTTGAGGCTTTAATTATGCCTATTTTAGGAGTAGTTTTACCTGGTAATGAGTGGCAGGATGCGGTATTGCAGTTAGGCAAAGTTAAGTTTAAAATAGGTTTAATTATCGCCGCTACTATTGATTTCTTGGCAATTTCTTTAGCAGTAATTCTTTTTGTTAAGTTTTTGTTAAAAATTGAAAATATTAAGAAGCAGGAAGGAGATGGCAATGCTTGAGGAAAAAATTTTAAGTGATTATAAAGAGGCAATGAAGGCAAGGGATGCAATTAAGAGTTCTGTGTTGAGTTTCTTGCGAGCAGACATGCATAATGTTGCGGTTGCTAAAAAGAAGGATAAGCTTGATGATCCGGAGGTAGTCTCTGTGATTAAGAAGCAGATAAAACAAAGACAGGATTCTATTGAGCAGTTTACTAAAGGGGACCGCCTGGAAATGGCTGAAAAAGAAAAGAAAGAACTGGAAGTTTTAAAATTGTATCTTCCGCCGGAGATTTCTGCAGATGAAATTAAAAAAATCATTGAGGATGTTATTGTTTCTGTTTCTGCCTGCGGCATGAAAGATATGGGAAAAGTAATGAAAGAGGTCAATGCCAAGGTCAGTGGCCAGGCTGACGGCAAATTAGTCAGCGATTTAGTTCGCCAAAGACTTTCTGTTTAAAATAAAGGGGACGGTTCTATTTTCTAAAAACAAAAATAGAACCGTCCCCTTTCAAAAGTCCTGAAAATTTCAGTGTAACTAAATAGTCAAGATGTCCGCTTTTCTTAACAAGTGATGTGTCCGCTTTTGGTTAAAATTAGTAGCAGCCTTTTTTCTTTTGGCTGCCTTTTCTTTTTGTGAATACTGTGGATATGTGGATAACCCCTTGGGCAG
>JACROS010000080.1 GCA_016214325.1 Candidatus Omnitrophota bacterium
GAGGCTGGAGTAGGAAAGACTGCTATTGTAGAGGGGTTGGCGCAGTCAATTGTTACCGGTAATGTTCCGGAAATATTAAGGGGTAAGCGTATTGTGGTTTTAGATTTGGCATTAATGGTGGCTGGTACAAAATACCGCGGACAGTTTGAAGAACGTATCAAGGCGGTAATGGAAGAAATAAAGCGTTCGCAGGATGTGATTATTTTTATTGACGAATTGCATACGCTTGTGGGAGCTGGTGCGGCTGAGGGAGCAATTGATGCTTCAAATATTTTAAAGCCGTCATTATCTCGTGGAGAGATGCAGTGTATTGGTGCTACCACTATGGATGAATACAGAAAGTATATTGAAAAAGATGCTGCTCTTGAGCGCAGGTTCCAGACAATCATGGTTGACCCTCCGTCGGTGGAGCAGACCGTTGAAATATTAAAGGGCCTGCGTGATAAATATGAGGCTCATCATAGGGTAAGTTTCAGGGATGATGCCTTAGAAGCCGCAGCTAAGTTATCGGACCGTTATATTTCAGGAAGGTTTCTACCCGATAAGGCAATTGATATTATTGATGAGGCTGGCTCCAGGGCAAGGCTGAATGTTTTAATTGTTCCTCCTGATATTAAAAATCTCGAGGAGAAAGTGGAAGCGTTGCGTAAAGAAAAAGAGTCTTTTATTAAGTCGCAGGATTTTGAAAAGGCAGCTTCTTTGCGTGATCAGGAAAGGCTCGCGCGGCAAGAATTGGAACAGCTTACTCGCGAATGGAATCAGGCCAAGGATAAAATGCGGCCTGAAGTAGGAGAGGAAGAAGTTGCTAAAATTGTTGCACAGTGGACAGGGATTCCAATTTTCCGTCTTGAAGAAAAAGAGAGCGAGAAGTTGTTAAAAATTGAAGAAGATTTGCACGGGCGTGTAGTTGGGCAGAATGAGGCTATTAATACGATTGCTCATGCAGTGAGGCGTTCTCGCGCAGGCATGAAAGATCCTAGGCGGCCGATTGGTTCATTTGTTTTCTTAGGGCCGACTGGTGTGGGCAAAACTTTGTTGGCGCGCGCTTTAGCTGAGTTTATGTTTGGCGATGAAGATGCATTGGTGCAGTTAGATATGTCTGAGTATATGGAGAAATTTAATGTTTCTCGTTTAGTAGGTGCACCTCCGGGTTATGTTGGATATGAAGAGGGTGGGCAGTTAACTGAAAAAGTACGCCGTCGCCCATATTCAGTAATTCTTTTAGACGAAATTGAAAAGGCGCACCCTGATGTATTTAATTTACTTTTACAAGTTTTTGAAGAGGGCCGTTTGACAGACAGCTTTGGCAGGAAAGTTGATTTTCGTAACACAATTATTATTATGACTTCTAATGTGGGAGCTGACCTTATCCGTAAAACCGGATCGCTTGGTTTTAAGACCCAAAAAGAAGAAGTTACTTATCAGGAGATGAAAGATAAGTTGTTAGAAGAAGTTAAGCGGACGTTTAAGCCGGAGTTTATAAATCGTATTGATGATATTATTGTCTTTAGGCCATTGTTAAAAGAAGACTTAGAGAGGATTATTAATATTGAGATTAGTTTTGTAATTGAGCGTTTGCGCGACCAGAAAATTTACTGAAGGATGTAAAATAAAAATTGTTCGTAAAAATGAGGAGCTAGTTTTTGAAAAACTATGATTAGCGGTTTCTTGTCTCATATCGGAAGAATGACGCTTTCTTTTTTGTTTTTTGCCGGCGGCTTGGCGAATTTGAGCGGCCAGGCGATTTATCTAAGTTTTGTTCCTCCTTTTCATAAGGGGCGTTTTTTTGAGCAGATAAAAAAAGCCGGTTGTGACAGCTTGCCGATAGTTTCTTTGGTGGCGTTATTTATCGGTTTTATTTTTGCCTTGCAGACTGCTTATTTTATGCAGCGTATCGGCTCAGAGATGTATATAGCAAGCCTTGTGGCTCTTTCAATTGTCAGGGAACTCGGCCCAGTGATTACTGCGCTTGTTGTTGCCGGACGAGTAGGTGCTTCAATCACCGCAGAACTTGGTTCAATGCAGGTCACCGAGCAGATTGACGCTTTAGAGACTTTGGCGAGCAATCCAATTAAATATCTGGTGGTTCCGCGCTTCTTGGCATTAAGCATAGTGCTTCCTTTGTTGACGCTTTATGCTGATATTATCGGCATTATGGGAAGCTATATTATTTGTGTTTTTAAACTGGGGATTTCTTCAAGCCTGTATTTACATGTTACCTTTGATGCTCTTTTGTATAAAGATTTATTTACAGGGCTCGTTAAGACGATTTTCTTTGGGATGTTGATTGCACTTGTTAGCTGTTACGAAGGTTTTAATGTTGAGGGAGGCGCAGAGGGAGTTGGCCGGGCAACTACACGTTCTGTAGTTTTTACATTTATTATGATTATCGCCGCGGACTGTTTCTTTACTGCTATATTTTATTTTATATTCCCATGATTGAGATTAAGGAACTATATAAATCTTTTAATTCGCATCAGGTTTTAAGTGGATTAAATCTTAAGATTCAAAAAGGCTCAACTTGTGTAATTATTGGGCGTTCTGGCTGCGGGAAGAGTGTTTTACTTAAGCATATCGTCGGAATTCTTAGGCCTGATAGCGGAAAAGTATTTGTTGATGGTAAAGATGTTACTAGCTTAAAAGATAAAGAATTAAATGCTTTAAGGCTTAAAATTAGTATTGTGTTTCAAGGCGGGGCTCTTTTCGATTCTCTTAATGTCGCAGAAAATGTTGGTTTTGGTTTAATTGAGCACCAGCATATCGGCCACAAAGAACTTATGGAAAGAGTAAGAGAGTCTTTGGCTCTGGTGGATCTTAGGGGAGTTGAAGAAATGATGCCTTCTTCATTAAGCGGTGGAATGAAAAAACGCGTGGCTCTTGCGCGGGCAATTTGTATTAAGCCGGATATTATTCTTTATGATGAGCCGACGACCGGAGTTGATCCGATTACGGCAGACAGCATTAACGAATTAATTAAGAGCCTGCATGACAAATTAAAAGTAACTGCAGTGGTGGTTACCCATGATATGAAAAGCGCTTATCGGGTTGCTGACCGGATTGCCATGATGTATCAGGGAAAGATTATTGCAGAGGGCTCTCCTCAGGAAATTCAACAAACTCAAAATCCTGTTGTGCACCAGTTTATTAATGGCCTTTCTCAGGGGCCGATTACTGAGAGCTTAGGATAATTAATGGAGGAATTAAAATGGTATTCGGAAAGACAAAGCTAGAATTAAAGGTTGGGATTTTTGTTATTATTGGTTTAGCGATCTTGGTGACCTTTGTTTTGTCTATCGGTAAATTTAAAACCTGGACCGCAGGGTATAAGGTGGGTTTTATTTTTAATTTCTCAAACGGGGTTAAGGTGGGAGCTCCAGTTAGATTTGCCGGTATGGATGTTGGTGAGGTTAAGCATATTGGTATAATTATGCCAAAGAATCCCGGCGAGAAGGCTCAAGTTAATGTTGTTTGTTGGGTGAGAAAACAAGTAAATATTCCGCAGGACTCAACAATTTGGGTTAATACTTTGGGGCTTTTGGGTGAGAAATATATTGAGATTATGCCTGGCTCTGATTATGAGCATTGCCTTGTGGCTAATCAGACATTGGTTGGCGTTGATCCGTTGGCTATGCATGAGGTTGTGCGTACGGCAAAGAATATTGTAGATAATCTTGATGATAGTATTGAAAGAATAAATAGGAAAGAAGGGACTATTGGAAAACTTCTTTTTGATGATTCAGTTTATAATGAGCTGGATGCTTTTATGAAAGATATCCGCAAGAATCCCTGGAAATTATTCTTTAAAACAAAAGAGAAGAAGTAGAGTGAAAATTAAAACTGTTTTTAGTTGTCAAAATTGTGGGTTTCAATCGCCGAAATGGTTGGGTAAGTGCCCGGATTGTAATAGTTGGAACTCTTTTGCTGAGGAAGACTTTAGTTCTTCTGATAATAAAGCTAAAGAGAGGGTGTCTTTGTATACAGATGGGCCAGTTTTATTAAAAGACGTTCAAATAAAAGAAGAGAATCGTTTAAAGACACATATTAAGGAATTGGACCGGGTTTTAGGAGGAGGGATAGTTCCGGGTTCTGTGGTTTTGATTGGAGGAGACCCTGGAGTAGGAAAGTCAACTATTTCTCTTCAGGTTTCAAGCCAGCTTACTAAACAAAATGTAACCGTGCTTTATGTAAGCGGAGAAGAATCTGTTGCGCAAACCAAATTAAGAGCCGAGCGTTTAGGAAATATTGATTCTGAGAAATTATTTATTGTTAATCAGACGGACCTTTCTTTAATTTGTGAATATATAAAAAAAATCAAGCCGCAGGTAGTGATTATTGATTCTATTCAGGTGGTTTTTAATCCGCAGATTAGTTCATCTCCGGGAAGTGTTAGTCAGGTTAGAGAATGTGCCGGGTTATTAACGCAATTGGCAAAAAGCTCTGGTATATCTCTTTTTATTATTGGCCATGTAACAAAAGAGGGTGCTCTTGCAGGGCCCAGGGTTTTAGAGCATATTGTAGATACTGTGCTTTATTTTGAAGGGGACAGGTTTTCAATTTACCGGATGCTTCGGGCGGTAAAAAACAGGTTTGGTTCTACAAATGAAATTGGTGTTTTTGAAATGACTGCAGGCGGGTTGGCAGAGGTGGCTAATCCGTCGGAGATATTTTTATCTGAAAGGCCCAAAGATGTTTCTGGATCAGTTGTAGTTTCTGTTTTAGAGGGCACTCGCCCGCTTCTTGTGGAAATTCAGGCTCTTGTTGCTAGGTCTAGTTTTGGTTATGCCAGTAGGCGCGCGCAAGGGTTTGATTTCAACCGGCTTTCTTTATTAATTGCTGTGCTTGAAAAACGCATGGGGCTTGCGCTTGAGGCCGAGGATATTTTTATCAACGTTGCTGGAGGAATTAAGATTGAGGACCCAAGCGCTGATTTGGCAGTGGCTTCGGCAATTGCTTCGGCATTTGGAGATAAGATGGTTTTGCCGGAGACAGTAGTGGTAGGAGAAGTGGGCTTAGCAGGTGAAATTAGAAGTGTTGCACAGGTAAGCCTGCGGATTAGCGAAGCACAAAGACTTGGTTTTAAAAGGTGTATTTTGCCAAAGAATAATTTTAAGAATTTGCGTCTTGAGAATTCAAATATTGAATTAGTTCCAGTTTCAACACTTAAAGAAGCATTAGATATTTTACTGGGGAGGTAGGTAGATGAATATTTTATTGGTTAGGATTTTATTTGTAGTGGGAAGTTTTATTATTGGGTATCAGACTTTATCTGTGGGTGGATCAGGTTTAATTGGTGCAGGGATTGGCGCAGGGGCAGCTCTTTTGATGATTCTTTTAGAAATTGGCCTGCGTAAAGTTTCAGTTACTGGATTATCTAGTGCAGTTTTTGGATTAATTTTGGGTTTAATTATGGCAAAGCTTGTTGGAGATGCTTTTAGCCTTGCTCAGATTGATGTAGAATCCTTGGGCACTATTCGAGTTACTCTCACTTTGGTTTTTTGCTATTTAGGCATGGTAATAGCGCTGCGCGGTAAAGACGAATTTAACATTATAATTCCTTATGTACGCCTGCGCCGGCAGGATAGCCCTGAAGAGATTACCTTGTTTGATACTAGCGTTATTATTGACGGCAGGATTGTGGATATTTGTAAGAGTAAGTTTCTCGGCGGGAAAATGATTATTCCTAAGTTTGTTTTAAGAGAATTGCAACAGATTGCTGATTCAACAGATCCGATTAAGCGCCAAAGAGGAAGACGCGGCCTTGAGATGCTGCATACAGTGCAAAAAGAGGCAGGTGTTGATATTACTATTCATGAGGAGGATTTTGCAGAAACTAATGAGGTGGATGCAAAGTTAGTAAAATTAGCTAAATTGCTTGGGGCAAGTATTTTGACGGTGGATTATAATCTTAATCGGGTGGCTACTATTCAGGGGGTAAAGGTTTTAAATATAAATGAACTTGCAAATGCCTTAAAGCCAATGGTTTTTCCCGGCGAGAACATGCAGATTAAACTGATTAAAGAAGGAAAAGAGCATAATCAGGCAATTGGTTATCTTGATGATGGGACAATGGTGGTTGTTGAAGATGCTCGCCGGTTGATTGGGCAGGAAGTCAAAGTGGCAGTTACTTCGGTTTTGCAGACTCAGGCAGGAAGGATGATCTTTACCAAGATCGAGAAATAAGAATGAATGTATCTGCGATAGTGCTTGCAGCAGGTGCCGGAAAAAGATTCAAGTCAAAAGAATCAAAGGCGCTGGTAAGGGTTCTTGGCAAGCCACTTTTTATTTATAGCCTTGAAATATTAAGCAAGTTATTTTTTGTTAAAGAAATTGTCGTTGTAGTTAATGATGATAATGCTTGTGATGTTGCCCGCGAAATTAAGCGTTACCGGATAAATAAAGTTAAGTGTTTGGTTAAAGGCGGCAGGCGCAGGCAGGATTCAGTGTTTTGTGGTTTGACTGCGGTTAGCGATAAAGCTGATTTCGTTTTGATCCACGATTCTGCACGGCCATTTATTAACAGTAAAATAGTTTCTGCTGTTGTGAAAGAAGCCTGTAAAATAGGCGCAGCGATTTTGGGGGTACCGGTGAAGGCTACTCTAAAGGAAATTGTCACCTGTGAAAAGATTGTAAAGAAGACGTTAGATAGAAGTAGGTTTTGGGAAATTCAGACTCCGCAGGTGTTTAAAAAAGATGTTATTCTTCAGGCTTATGATAAATTTAGCAGAGAAGATGTCACAGATGATGCATCTTTGGTGGAAAAACTTGGGAAAAAGGTGGCTGTTGTACAGGGAGCGTATTCAAATATTAAGATTACGACTCCGGAAGATTTGTGTATAGCAGAAGCGTTGCTGAAGAAAATATGAAATCTCGGATTGGTATTGGTTATGATATTCATCGTTTGGTAGAGGGGCGCAAATTATTCCTAGGGGGTGTCGATATTCCCTATATCAAGGGTTTGCTTGGTCATTCCGACGGGGATGCGCTTCTGCATGCTATTTGCGATGCACTTTTGGGGGCATTGTCAGCCGGAGATATAGGGAGTCATTTTCCGGATACTGATCCAAAATACCAAGGAGTTTCAAGTAAGGTATTGTTGGAGGATGTTGTTGAGTTGGTGAAGCTACGTAAATTTAGCATAAATAATATTGATACGGTGGTTATTGCGCAAGAACCGGTATTGGCTCCATTTAAAGAGAAAATATCCCAAAATATTGCACAGATTTTAAATATTAGTAAAGATTGTGTGAGTGTTAAGGCAAAGACTAATGAAGGACTGGGAGAGCTTGGCGAAAAGCTTGCTATCGCCTGCTATGCCGTAGTGAGTTTAGAAGCGGAGGAGTAAAATGGAACTTTTTATTAAGATTCTATTGGTAGTATTTATTTTATTCGTAACTAAAATTGTTTTAATAATCTTGTTTTTTTATAGTGAAATCAGAGCAGCTCAAAAAAGAGACCCTGCGGCAAAGAATTTCTTTGAAGTGCTTTTTCTTTATCCGGGGTTGCATGCGCTTATTTATTATCGTATTGCTAATCTATTACATAGAATGAGCATGACATTTTCTGCGCGTTTTGTTTCTCAGTTTGCTCGTTTTGTTACCGGTATTGAAATACATCCGGGGGCTAAAATCGGGAAAAGATTTTTTATCGATCATGGTTTAGGTGTCGTTATAGGAGAGACTACGATTATTGGAGATGGCGTGCTTTTGTATCAAGGAGTAACATTGGGTGGAACCGGGCTTCAACAAGGCAAACGTCATCCGACTATTGGTAATAATGTAGTTGTTGGAGCTGGAGCTAAGGTTCTTGGTAATATTGTTATCGGAGATAATTCTTATATCGGTGCAAACGCAGTGGTAATTAAAGATGTGCCTCCAAATTCAACTGTTGTGGGGGTGCCGGGAAGAATTACTAAGCAGGATGGCAAGAAAATCGATGTTAGTTTGGACCATATTCATGTATTGGATCCTATTATGCAGTCTGTTGAAGAGCTAGAGAAGAGAATAGAAGAGTTAGAAAAACGCAAATAACCTGTTTTATGTCTATATATATCCAGAATTCCCTTTCAAGAAAAAAAGAATCTTTTGAGCCAGCTGTTTCTGCGCAGGTAAACATGTATACTTGCGGCGTAACTGTTTATGATGATTGCCATATTGGCCATGCGCGAAGTCTATATATTTTTGATGTTATCAGAAGGTATCTTGTTTATCGCGGGTTTAAAGTTAATTTTGTGCGTAATATTACTGATATTGATGACAAGATTATTAATCGTGCCAATGAATTAAAAGTTAGTTGGAAAGATTTGGTTGCAAAATATATCCAACGATATTATGAGGATATAGAAGCTTTGGGAATTTGCCGTGCTGATTTTGAGCCGCGGGCAACGGATAATATCGCGGAGATGATTAAATATATTCAGGTTCTAATTGAAAAGGGTTTTGCTTATGCCTCAGGAGGAGATGTATATTTTAATGTGCGCAAGTTTTCTGGTTATGGAAAACTTTCCGGGCAGAGTATAGATGCAATGGAGTCTGGGGTGCGGATTGAACCGGCTGAGCATAAAAAAGATCCTTTGGATTTTGCACTTTGGAAAAAGTCAAAAGAAAATGAGCCGTTTTGGGAGAGCCCGTGGGGAAATGGCAGGCCGGGTTGGCATATTGAGTGTTCGGTGATGAGCCAAAAATTCTTAAAGGTCGACACTCTTGATATTCATGCCGGAGGCAGGGATTTAATCTTTCCGCATCATGAAAATGAAATTGCACAGGCAGAGGCATTAACTGGAAAACCATTTGCCAAATATTGGATCCATCACGGGTTATTGACTATTAATTCCCAGAAGATGTCTAAGTCGCTTGGTAATTTTGTAACGATAAAGGATTTTTTATTAAAACATCGGTATGCTGATATTCTAAAGCTTTTCTTTTTGTCTGCTCATTATTCACATCCTATAGATTATAGTGAAGAAAAGATAGTTGAAATTAAACAGGCTTTAGAAAGAATATTGATTTTTCTTGATAAAACGCAAAATTTATCAGCTTCTAGAAAAGCAGGGCAATTTTCAGATCTTGAAGACCTTCGTCAGGAATTTATTAAGGTGATGGATGATGATTTTAATCTTCCGAAGGGGATTTCTGTAATATTTGAATTGGTCAATGCCGGTAATAAAAAACTAGATGATGTTGATTATATTGTTTGTACGAGGGAAATTATATTAGAATTAGCTGGTATTCTTGGTTTGGAATTACGTAGAGAAGAAGCGCAAGAAGATGTGAATGATTTAATTGATAAACGTAATGAAGCCAGGAAAAATAAGGATTTTAAAGAATCAGACCGGATAAGAAAAGAGCTGGAGTTAAAGGGAATAATTTTAGAAGATACAAAAGACGGAAAGACTACTTGGAGAAAAAAGCTTTAAATTAATTTTCTGTTTTTCATATTTGTTTTTGAAATGTAGCGAATGGCAAGTCTTGTGTTTTTCGGGGACGTTTGGCGCGCCCAGCGTGCGCGCCTGCACTCTCTCGGATGCCTCGCTCTCGCAGGCTCTGAGATAGCAGGCGAACCGTGCCCGCTCGGCATCCTCAAAGCCCCTCGAAATCACAAGACTTGCCATCCGCTAGCAAATAAAATTGAAACTCGCTTAAAAAACCATCAGATTCATTTATTTGATATAGGACTAGCATGAAAGGTAAATTTATTACTTTTGAGGGTTCGGAGGGATGTGGCAAGAGCACACAGTCTAAAATGCTCGCCCAGTTTCTGGAAAATAAGGGCTTTTCAGTAGTATATTTGCGTGAACCTGGAGGTGTAAAGGTTAGCGAGAAGATACGTGAGCTTTTGCTTGATGCTAAGAATAAAATCAGCCCGGAAGCAGAGACGCTTCTTTATATGGCTGCGCGTTCTGAAGTGGTGAATGAAATTATTAAGCCGGCATTAGCTCAAGGAAAGATTATCGTTTGCGACCGTTTTTTAGATTCAACTATTTCCTATCAAGGTTATGGTTTGGGTATTGATTTAAAAGCAATAAAATTTATTGGCTTATTTGCCACCTGCGGGATTAAGCCGGATCTAACTATTCTTTTAGATCTTCCTCTAAAGAAAGGCCTGGCGCATCGTAAATTCTGCGAGGATCGTATTGAGCAAAGGCCGATAAGTTATCATCAGAAAGTAAGAAACGGTTATCTTAAATTAGCTTCTCAAGAACCAAAAAGAATAAAAGTGGTTAAGGTTGAGAAAGAAAAGCTAGCGACTCAAGGAGCAATAAGAAATTTAGTAATTAAGTCAGGGATTTGTAAACTATAAAAAATGTCATTTGAGAAAATTTTAGGACAAGAAAAAGCAATTGGCATGCTTAAGGGTTACCTAGAGAGTACACGTCTTAGCGGTGGGTATCTTTTTCTTGGCCCTGAGGGAGTTGGGAAAAAACTTGCTAGTTTAGAATTGGCAAAGGCGTTAAATTGCCAGCAGGATTTACCTAATGCCTGTGATAAATGTGTTTCTTGCAGAAAGATTGATAATAATCAGCACCCGGATATTCATTTTATTACTAAAGAAGATGATGAAATAAAAATTGAAGATATCCGTAACCTGCAAAAAGAAATAAGTTTTCGGCCATATGAAGGCAGGAAGACGCACTTTTGAAAGTCTTGGAAGAGCCTCCGGAGAGCAGTTTGATTATTTTAATTAGTAACAAGTCTTCGTTGTTACTTAAGACTATTGTTTCACGATGTAAGGCGCTTAAGTTTTCTTCTTTAATGCGGGAAGAAGTGAAGAATATTCTGCAGAGTGATTATAAACTGGAAATTGATAAGGCTCATTTCTTGGCTTATTTTTCTGAAGGACAGCTTGGCAGGGCGCTAAAATTAAAAGATACTGATATTTTTACTGAGAAAAATGTTGTTATTGATAAATTTATTCTTGCAGAAAAGCCCTGTGTGGATAGTTTGTCTTCAAAGAATAAAACAGAAATTGTTTCGTGGCTCAATATTGCAGTTACTTGGTTTAGGGATATTTATTTAAAAAAAGCAGGCATGGAAGAAACAGAGCTTATTCATTATGATCGCCGTAAGGAGGTTGAAAGATTTGCTGATATTTATTCTTTTACATATTTAAATCAGGTTTTTGAGTCTCTTTCTAAATCGGTTTTGTATTTAGGGCAGAATATTAACGCGCGTTTACTTCTTTATGAGTTAGCCAGTGGGTTTACTTCGAGGTGAATTTATGAAAGAAAAAATATGGGTTAGGCTTCGTGATTCCGGGCAGGCATATGGTTATGACCCTGGGAATTTAGAAATAAAAGAGGGAGATTGTGTAATTGTTGAACATGACCGCGGGCTTGATTATGGAATGATTGTTAAGCCTCATGAGTGTCCTGCGGCTAAACAAGAGGATGCTAAAGAAGAAATTAAGAAAATAGTCCGTAAGGCTAGCGAATCTGATTTAAAACAGATTGAAGATAATCGCTCAAAGGCTAAAGAAGCATTTAATACTTGTGGAAAGAAAATTGCCGAGCATAAATTAGATATGAAGTTGGTTAAAGCGGAGTATTCTTTTGATCGCAGTAAGATTGTTTTTTATTTTACTGCCGAAGGGCGGGTTGATTTCAGGCATCTTGTTAAGGATTTGGCAAAGATTTTTAAGGCACGTATTGAGTTGCGCCAGATTGGAGTTAGAGATGAGGCGCGTCTTTTTGGCGGCTTTGGCCCATGCGGAAGAGAGCTTTGCTGTGCAAGGTTTCTAAGAGATTTTGAGCCGGTTACCATTAAAATGGCAAAGGAAGAGGGCTTGTCTTTAAATCCTCCGAAGATTTCCGGCCTTTGTGGAAGGCTGATGTGCTGTTTATCTTTTGAGTATGAAACTTATAAGTTGCTTGCTAAGGGCCTTCCTCATGAAGGAGAACATGTAACTACGCCGCAGGGTAAAGGTAAGGTTTTAAGTGTAAATGTGTTTAAACGCAGCGCCCAGGTTCAGCTTGATGAGGGCGGGGTCATCGAAGTAGTTTATAAACAATAAAAATGGCTGATAAATTTTATATAACAACTCCATTGTATTATGTTAATGCCAGCCCTCATATCGGGCATTCCTATACTTGTATAGCTGCGGATACTTTAGCAAGGCATATGCGCCATGTTATTGGAGAGAAAAATGTCTGGTTTCTTACCGGCACCGACGAGCATGGCCAGAAGATTCAAAAGGCAGCTGATGCACAAGGCTTAAGCCCGCTTGTTTTTGCGGATAATACGGTTGGGCAGTTTAAAAAGCTCTGGGAAGTTTTAAATATTTCTTACAATGATTTTATTCGCACAACCGAAGACCGGCACAAAAGAGTGGTAGCTCGAGTTTTGGATATTTTGTATAAAAAGGGCGATATCTATCAGGATACTTATCAAGGATGGTATTGCACGCCTTGTGAAACGTTTTGGATTGAATCTCAGTTATCAGAAGGCAAATGTCCTGATTGCAAGCGCCCGGTTGAAAAGATATCAGAAACAAACTACTTTTTTAAGTTATCAAAATACCAAGATTGGCTGGTTGAGCATATTAAAAATAATCCCGATTTTATAAAGCCTGCTAGCCGCTATGAGGAGGTATCGCGTTTTCTTGAGTTAAACAAGTTAAGCGATTTATGTATTTCCCGGCCAAGAGAGCGTTTAGGCTGGGGTATACCTTTGCCGTTTAGCCCTGAACATGTAACTTATGTCTGGTTTGATGCCTTGATAAATTATATTAGTGCAGTGGGGGATTTTAATGATGAAGGTAAATATATTTCTCGTTGGTGGCCAGCTGATATCCAGCTTATGGGAAAAGATATTCTAAGGCAGCATGCAGTTTACTGGCCAATAATGTTAAGAGCCCTTGATATTGCGCCTCCAAAATTAATCTTTGCTCATGGATGGTGGATGATGGGAGAGAGCAAAATGTCAAAATCATTGGGTAATGTAGTTTCTCCGATAGAAATGGCCCATAAATATGGGACAGATCCTTATCGTTATTTTCTTCTTCGCGATGTGCCATTTGGGCTAGATGGTAACTTTTCAGAAGAATCAATTATTAAAAGATATAATAGCGACTTGGCCAATGATTTGGGCAATCTTGTTTTTCGTACTTTAACTATGATTGAAAAATATTTTTCCGGCAATGTCCCGGTAATGCAGGATCAGCATTTGAGCGCTCAGGGGAAGCTTATTAAAGAGAAGCTTTTAAATATAGAACAAATGGTTATTTCAAGTTTAAATGTTTGTGGGTTTTCTCAGGCATTAGAAGAGGTTTGGAGCCTGATTAATATGGCCAATAAATATGTAGAAGATACAAAGCCATGGAATTTGGCAAAAGAAAATAAAACCGAAGAATTAAAAACATTTATTGCGCTATTAGCTAAGGTGATTAGGCAGGTGGGCAAGACTTCAGCTTGTTTTATGCCTAAGACAGCAGAAGCTATATTTGGGCAAATTGGGGAAGCAACTATTAATAAGTCCGGCCCTTTATTTCCGCGCATTGATACAAAGTGATGCTTATAGATACGCACTGTCATTTAGACTTTCCGGAGTTTGATTCTGACCGAGATGAAATTATTCAAAATAGTAAGTCTCAGGGAGTAGATTATATTATTAATGTCGGCTCAAGCCTGGAGGGTTCAGAGCGTTCAGTTGAGCTGGCAAATAAATATGATTGTGTTTACGCTGTCGTCGGAGTTCATCCGCACGAAGCTGATGCATTTAATAATAAAATATTTGATAGGATAAAACAGCTTGCCAAGTTACAGAAAATTGTTGCAATTGGAGAGATTGGCTTGGATTATTTTAGAAATTTCTCTTTAGTAGAAAACCAGCGCAGAGTTTTTACTTCTTTTTTGAGCCTTGCCAAAGAATTAAATCTTCCATTAGTTTTACATTCCCGCGACGCCCAGCCAGATACGTTAGAAATTGTACAGGATTTTTTGCCTTTAAAAGCAGTTGTTCATTGTTTTTCTGGCGGTGAAGATTTTCTTAAGTCTTGCCTTGAGTTGGGATTTTATATTTCTTATACCTGTAATATTACTTATAAAAAAGCTCAAGTATTAAGAGATTTGGTTAAGATTACTCCTCTTGAAAGAATTTTTCTAGAAACAGATGCTCCTTATTTATCTCCTGAGGGTATGCGCGGCAAACGTAATTATCCGGCTAATGTGCGTGTTGTAGCTGAGGAGATTGCTCTGGTTAAGGAGACTACTTTTGAAAATATAGCAAATATAACTACTAAAAATGCAGTGCAATTTTTTGGGTTAAAATGAAATCTAGTGTATCTATAATTAAATGCGCAAGTTACGAGCAAAGGTTAGTAGAAACATCTGTGCGAAGGGCAGTTGATTCACTCGGAGGCATAGCTGTTTTTATAAGGCCAGGCTCAAGGGTTTTGGTTAAGCCGAATTTATTAATGGCAAAAGAGCCTGAGTTTGGTATTGATACTCATCCTGAGGTTATTCGTGCTGTGATTAGGATTTTAAAAGAAATAAAATGCAACATATTAGTTGGCGACGGGCCGAGTGTTTGGGGGAAACAAATTGAGAATGTTGATGAGGTTTACCGCAGGTCTGGAGCCAAACGAATATGTGATGAAGAAAATGTTGAAATGGTTAAGTTTGATAAGCGAAAATGGCATGGACAATTTCCCTTAACAAGCTATTTGAATGAATGTGACCATCTAATAAATATTCCAAAATTTAAAACCCACGAGTTAACTTTGTTGACTGGTGCAATCAAGAACTTATTTGGCTTGGTTTGTGGCACATATAAAACAGAGCTGCATAAAAATCATTTTGAAATTAATGATTTCTCAAGAGTGCTTGTTGATATCTATGAGAAGTCAAAACCTGCTTTAACTGTTGTTGATGGGATTGTTGCTATGGAAGGCGATGGCCCGGCAACAAGCGGAAAATTGCGCAATCTTAATTTGCTATTAGCCGGCAGTGATTGCGTGGCAATAGATACGCTTATGTCTAAAATTATCGGTGTTGAGCCGATGGACGTTATTACTATAAAAGAAGCAGTTAGTAGAAAACTGGGTAATGCAAATATGGAGGAGATAGAGGTCTTAGGAGAGCGGTTTGAAGATTGTTTGGGCAGGCCGTTTTTATTGCCTTCAACTTCTTTTGCCCGAAAAAAGATTCCTTTACCGATAGTTAACATTATCCGCAGGTTAGTTAAATATTATCCATTTGTTTATGAGAAAAATTGTATTCGTTGCCAGGCTTGCATGGATGCTTGTCCTAAAAATGTGATTAGCATGCGTCCGTATGGTATGCATTTTGATTATAAGAAATGTATTGCTTGTTTTTGTTGCCAGGAGGCCTGTCCTGCCTCGGCAATTAAGGTTAAGAAAAGCTTAGTGGCAAAACTTATCGGCCTATAAAAATGAGTAAGAATAGCGAATTTAGCAAATTAAGAATTGATTTAGACAATGCCATTACTTATGGCACAAAGCTTACTGCAAAAACAATGGCCAGAAAAGGATTAAAGGAGGCAAAAGAGAGTGGTTTAAAAGGAGAGATTGAGTATTTCTTGGGCCAGATTGATTTGTTGAACAATAAATTTACTAGCGCCATAGAGCATTTTGATGCGGCAATAAAATATAACCCAAAAGACGGCGCTTCTTATAATGATCGTGCTTTATGCATGATAGAGCTGGGAATTATGGATGAAGCAATTTTATATTTTGATAAGGGGATTGAGGTTGAGCCGGATTATGCGACGATTTATCATAACAAGGGCTGGCTTTTAAATAACCTAGGAGAGCATACAAAAGCAATAAAGTATTTTCATAAAGCCCTTGAGCTAGAACCAAAAAGAGCAGTGACCTACGATAACTTGGCTGATGCATTATATAATTTGAATGATTTTTCTGGAGCACGGGAGTCTTATCGGAAAGTTTTGGATTTGCTTAAACCGGGAGAGTGCCGTCAGATTAGAATACAGATTAAAAAGAAAATAAAAGAATTGGAAAACATAGAGGTCAAAAAATGAGTATTCGCACTATAGAGTGGAAAAATAATTATATTAGAATGATTGATCAGACAAAGTTGCCGCAAAAGCTGGTGTATTTAAATATTAAGGATATTGAAAGCCTTTGGCAGGCAATTAAGCTTTTAAAGGTTCGCGGAGCTCCTGCGTTAGGAGGGGCTGCTGGGTTAGGCGCTTATTTGGGAATACGAAATTCCCGCGCTGTAAATTATTTGCAATTTGAAAAAGAATTGGGCAGAGTTTGTGATTATTTGGCATCAAGCCGGCCGACAGCAATAAATCTTTTCTGGGGGCTGGAACGGATGATGCGGGTTTCTCAGGCTAATAAAAATAAAAGTATTCTTGAGATTAAGAAAATGCTTTTTAAAGAAGCTCAAATGATTATTGAAGAAGACAGGGCTTCTTGCCGACAGATTGGGAATTTTGGCGAGAAGTTATTCTGCGATAATGATTCTGTTTTAACAATTTGTAATACTGGCATATTGGCTACTATTGATTATGGTACTGCTCTGGGGGTAATTTATCGTGCGCAGGAAGTTGGGAAGCGCTTAAAGATTTATGCTTGTGAAACGCGCCCGTTATTGCAAGGTGCGCGCTTAACTACGTGGGAATTAAAAAGAAAAAATATGGATGTTACTTTGATTTGTGACAGTATGGCCGCAAGCTTAATGCAGCAGGGTAAAATTAAAAAAGTTATAGCCGGGGCAGACAGGATTGCTGCTAATGGAGATACGGCAAACAAGATTGGTACATCCAGCCTTGCGATTTTAGCCAAGTATCATAAAATACCTTTCTATATTGCAGCACCTGTTTCAACATTTGACTTAAATATTAAAAGCGGGAAAGAAATCCCTATTGAGCAAAGAAATCCAGCAGAAATAACAGAGCTTTTCTTTAAGAATCGCGTTGCTCCTCGAGGGATCAAAGTGTTTAATCCGGCTTTTGATGTTACCCCAAATGCTTTGATTAGCGCGATTATTACAGATAAGGGAGTTATTCGTCCGCCATATTTAAAGAACATATGCTCATATCTAAAATAGGTGAATTTGGTTTGATTGAAAGATTCCGCCGAAAGATTGCAACTGATTTTTCGGTTGTTGTTGGTTCTGGCGATGATTGCGCTGTTTTAAAATTCGATAAAAAATATTACCAGCTTTTTACTTGTGACATGCTGGTAGAGGGTGTTGATTTTACCGAAAAAACAGACCCTTATTTAATCGGCATGAAATCTATGGCAGTTTCTGTAAGTGATATTGCTTCTTGCTGCGGCCTGCCAAAACATTGCGTTGTTTCTTTAGGTGTTCCTAAGAAAATTAGTTTAAGAAAAGTAGACGGGATTTTTAAAGGAATGAATGACCTTTGCAGGAAATATAAAATTAATCTTGTTGGCGGAGATTTAAGCAGGTCAGACAAAATTATTATAGATGTGAGCATGCTTGGTTTGGTTGAGAAAAGTAAATTAGCTTTACGAAGCGGTGCAAAGAAAGGTGATATAATCTTTGTTACTGGGCCGCTTGGAGGTTCAATTTTAGGAAAGCATCTTTGTTTTGAGCCACGGGTAAAAGAGGCGAGGTTTTTAGCACAAAGATATAAAATTAATTCTATGTTAGACATTTCTGATGGTTTGGCCCAAGACCTATGGCACATTCTTAAGAATAGTAAGGTTGGCGGGGTAATTTATGAAGATTTACTGCCGTTAACTAAAGAGGCAAAAGGCCTTGATGATGCACTTTACATGGGTGAAGATTTTGAGTTACTTTTTACCTTGCCAAATCAGGAAGCAAAAAAACTCTTAAAGAACAATTCTGGAAGTTTTTATCCTATTGGAGAAATAATTGATAATAATTGCTCTCTAGTGTTGATTGACAAGAATAATAAAGAAAAGGTTTTAAAATCAGACGGATTCCGCCATTTTTAATATGGAAATAATTTCAAATTCAGCGGCAGAAACAAGAAATATTGGAAGGGCAATTGCAAAGAATGTTCTTCCCGGTGATATACTTTGTCTTGTGGGCCAGCTTGGCTCAGGAAAAACCATGCTTACTAAAGGTATTGCTTCTGGTCTAAGATTGAATGCCGAGAAAGTGATCAGTCCGTCGTTCGTATTGATTCGCGAGCATTGGCAAGGCAGGCGTGCTTTGTATCATTTTGACCTTTACAGATTAAATGATCCTGAAGATATTCTGGCCTTAGGTTATGAAGATTATTTATATGGGAATGGAGTATCGGTGATTGAATGGGCAGAGCGTTTGGAATATCTTTTACCAAGAGAATTCTTGAAGATTGAATTAACATTCAAGGATAAATCAAAAAGAGTGTTAAAATTTAGCGCCCAGGGTAAACATTATAAAGATTTATTAGGGAGAATTCATGAAGATATTAGGAATTGATACTTCAACAAAATATTTGTGTATTGGTGTATTCTCAGACGGTAAAGTATATGAATATAATTTAGAAGCAGGAAGGCTGATGTCTGGCTTAATTACAGCTACTATAAAGAGAGTGTTGGATGCTATCGGTGTAGATATTTCTGACATTGATTATTTTTCCTGCGCTCTGGGGCCGGGCTCATTTACTGGTATGCGAGTGGGGGTTTCTTGTATTAAAGGCTTAGCTTGGGCAAATAGAAAGAAAGTAATTGGAATTTCTACTTTGGATATCTTGGCACAGGGCATAAAAAGCGAAAAAAAAGATATTGTGCCAATTGTTGATGCAAAAAGAAACCTTTTTTATAGCGGTATTTTTAGCAAGGCCAGTGGTGAGTTAAAAAGAAAATCTCCATATTTACTGCTTGGCCAGCAGGAGTTATTAAAGAAGATTAAGCCGCAAAGCGTGATATTTGGCGACGCAGTGCCTTTATTAGGCAGTCAGATTTTTGGGGTTGTTAAGGGAGTAGAAATTTTGGATAAGGATTACTGGTATCCTAAGGCCCATAATATTATTGAACTTGCTTTAGAGAAAATTAAGAATAAAAGTTTTAGCAGCACGTTTGATGTAAAGCCGATTTATTTGTATCCAAAAGAGTGTCAAATAAGAAATTTATAAAACCATGAATACTCGTTATTATCGCCCCACATGGGCAGAAGTTAATTTGGGAAACTTGGGTTATAATTTCAGGCAGATAAAAAAGCATCTTAGCCCTGAGACGTTAGTCATGGTAACAGTTAAGGCAGATGCCTATGGGCATGGTTTACTGCCGGTGGCGAAGCGGCTTGTCAGAGAAGGGGTGGATTTCCTCGGAGTTGCATCTATTGATGAAGGAATCAAGCTTAGGGAGTCTGGGGTAATTAAGCCAATATTAATTCTTGGAATAATTCTCAAAGAAGATATTGCGCCTGTCTTTAAATACAATCTTACTCCTACAGTTTGCGATCTTGATTTGGCGCGTGCCTTAAACAACAAAGCAAAGTCTTTAGGAAGAAGTATAAATATTCATATAAAAGTTGACACTGGTATGGGCCGTATCGGGGTTTTGCACCAGGATGCTTTTGTTTTGGTAAGAAAGGTTAGTGAATTTAAGCATCTTAATGTAGAAGGCCTTTTTACCCATTTTGCTTTTGCTGACGTGGATCAAGATTTTACTTTGCATCAGGCGCGATTGTTGGAGGGGTTGGTAAATAAGCTAAAGCAAGAAGGGGTACATATTGCATTAATTCACGCTGCAAACAGCATGGGAGTTATTGATTGTAAAAATGCACATTTTAATATGGTTAGGCCCGGGTTGGTTATTTATGGGCTTTATCCTAAGCAAAACTTAAAGATTCATTTGAAGCCAGTGTTGAGTTTAAAGACAAGAGTTGTTTATGCTAAAAATGTCCCTGCTGGATACGGCGTAAGTTACGGGCATGCCTATATAACAAAGAAGTCTTCTAGGATTGTTACTTTACCGATTGGTTATGGCGATGGATATCCTCGGAATTTATCTAATATTGCTCCTGTTTTAATTAGGGGCAGGCGGTTTAAGGTTAGCGGAAGAATTTGCATGGATCAGATTATGGTTGATGTGGGCCGTGTCCCGGTTGGTGTTGGAGAGGAAGTAGTTTTGATTGGTAAGCAACTAAGAAATACTGTTTCTGCCGAAGAGTTAGCCAGTAAGAGCGGCACTATCCCTTATGAAATAGCCTGCGGTTTGGGGAGCCGTATTCCCAGAGTTTATATTGATTAAGGAAGTGTTTTTATAAAATAGATTCCTGCAGAAAGCCCGATAATATGGCTGAGGGATGCAGAGAGCATGGGAGGTAGAATTCCTCCTTTTCCAAGAGCGATGCTAACGGCATCAAGAATATAGTAGAGAAATCCCACCAAGATTGATACCCCGATAGAAAATAATCCAGTTGCTTTTCTACGCATTATCAAAGAAAAAGGAATCCCTAAAAGAATGATAATCAAATTTGTAAACGGGGAAGCGAATCTTTGATAAAGGTCAACTTTTAAATTGCGGATTACGCTTGAGGCCCCGCTTTTTGACAGCCGCCAGATGTAATCTTCAAGCTGTGGAATGGTCATAAAATCCGGGCGCTGTCTTTGGTTTTGGAAATCCGCAGGTTTCTCCGGAATAGACATAAGTTCTTCTTCAAAATATGTGGGTTCTTGAATAACCTGCCCGTTCTTGTCAAAATTATAAGTTATACACTGATAGAATTTCCACAATCCATCCGAAAAGATTCCTTTTTGGGCGACGATTTTCTTGGTTATATTTTGATGTTCGTCATGCTCTAAAATGGTAATTCCTTCCAGGGTGTTGTCGGCAACAGCAAACTTGTTGATGAAGAATAAGCGGTTTTTGATTCCATACATAGAAAGATTATTGATTACTTCTTGGCGTTTTTCTTTTGATTTTCCTACACCGTAATCCATTTGTTCCCGGATATTTACCAGCCGGGCTTGTGAGCGGGCTATTACAGAGTTATTTACATAGAAGACAAAAATACTGATTATTAATCCAAATACAATTGTGTTTCTTGTAATTTGAAAAACGCTTTGGCCAGATGAACGCATGGCGATAATTTCATTATCTTGATTTAGTTTTCCGAATGAATAAAGCGTGCTTAAGAGGCAGGCAAACGGGGAGACTTGCACAAACATAACAGGAAGGTTTAGTAAATAGTATTGAGCAAGGATATAAATCGGGACTTTTTTTTTTTTTTTTTCTTCAAGGCGGGTAAGTACGACTATGATGACATAAAGGAAAAGAAAAATAAAAATGCAGGATAAAAATATTTTTACAACTGGTTTTAGCGTGTAGCGGTCTAAGATGCGCATATTTTAATGGTTAAAAATGTCCCAATTGCGGCAAAAATAGCGTTTGGTATCCACATGGAAATATAGGGATTAATTTTTCCTTCCATGCCCAGGGCCGCAGCTCCAATAATAAGCGGGTAGTAGATAAGAATAATTAATACGGCAATACCTATATTAATTGATTTTTCTCTGCGCCGTGTGATTAAAGCAAGTGGAGCACCAATAAGTATAAATACAAAACATGATAATGCCAGGTTAATTTTTTCATTTATTTGAGTGATAAGGGGAGCAGGGTCAATTCCTTCTTTTTTAAGTTTGTTAATTTCCTGCTGGAGTTCTTTGATGGTCATGTCTTTTGGTTTTTTATCCAGTTTTCCTTTGTTCCCCTGAGAAAGATTCAGATTCATAAAATATGTTTTGAAATTTAGTTTATAAAAATTTGTGGGGTTTTCTAAATCAGGCTCATCAGATGTTCCGTCAACGAGTTTGAGTTTTATTATTTTCTTCTCGGGGATAGCAATAAATTCTCCGCTTTTAGCGATAATGGTGCGGGTAGGTTTTCCTTCCTGTGGTTCATAAATGCGCACATTATAGATTTTATTCTTTTTTTGGTCCACGCGGTAAATGAAGAGAATATATTTTTGAAAAGAATTAATAAACACGCCTTCTTCAAAGGCAGCGGTTGGGTTTTTGAGCCCAACCTGAGTCAGGGTTTGACGGTAAGCATAATGCGCATAGGCAGAGGCGCGGTCATTAAAAATTATAAGTGCTAAGCTCAAGATTGCTCCGACTACAATAAAAGGTAAAACAAGTTTAATAATATTCACTCCGCTTGAGCGTATAGCTATAACTTCGTTGTCACCGGCAAGCCTTCCTAATGATAAAAGTACTGCGATTAATACGGAGATGGGCAGGGCATAGGTGACTATATAGGGCATCATAAATAAGAAAAGTTTTGAAACACTGATAATATCCACGCCTTTGTTAATAACTAAGTCAGCAATTCTTTTAAGATTTCCGACAAGCACCATTACAAAGCTTAATACGCCTAAGGTAAAGAATAGAGGCGTAAGAAATTCCCTAAGAAAGTAGTTGCGTAAAGTTTTCATTGGTTAGTTGGCCAGGGTAAGGACAAAAACAACATTGGCACCTGCTTCTTTTAGGCAGCGGCTTGCTTCAGATGATGTTGCTCCTGAAGTTAAAACATCATCTATCAACATTATGTTTCTGCCTTTAAGATTCCTTTTTCCTGTCAGAGAAAAGCATCCTTTTACATTGTTAATTCTTTTGTCGTGGTCTAGCTCTGTTTGCGTGTTTGTGAATCGTGCGCGGTAAATAGCGTCGGGCAAAATGTCTTTATTAAACTCAGTAGCTATATGTTTACTTAAAAGATCTGCCTGGTTAAATTCTCTTTCGCGTAGTCTTGTTTGGTGAAGAGGGATAGGGATGATAAAATCAATGTATTCAATTGGAAGCCGGTATTCTTTAATAAAATTAATCATTAGTTTACTAAGTTCTCCGGCAAGGTATTCTTTGTTTTTATATTTGAACTCATGAATTAATTCTTTAATCGTGCCGGTGTAAGTGCACGGGCTAAGTGCACGGTCAAAATGAAATATTTTTCTCTGGCACTGGCTGCAAGTATTCTTGGAGAACCCCCTTTTATCTAATTGCCTTCCGCAGCTAAGACAAAAAGGAGGGAGATTAACCTTAATGTCGTTGCGGCAATTACTGCAAATAAAATCACTCATTGCCTTGGCTTTTGTTTCTTTGGTTGTAATCTTTGTTTTGCAGGCAAGGCAGGTTTTAGGATAGATTAAATCCGTTAAACCAGTGATAATATTGCGCAGCATAGAGATATAATAACAACGAATTTTCTATTTGTCAAAATAAATAGAAAAGAAATTATTTTCTGCCTGCTCTTGACATCTGTAAGTAAATATGTTAATCTTAATGGCAGCTTATAGTTATTTATAAGTATTTATAAGAAACAATTAATTATTAATTTGCATAGAACCGGGGTGGAAACTATGGAAAAAGATAAGTTTCTTACGGTTGACGAGCTTTGTAAATACATCAAGATTCCCAAACCGACAATTTATATGTTACTTGGCAAAGGGCACGTCCCTGCGGCCAAAATCGGCAGGCAATGGAGGTTTAATAAAGACTCAATAGATGAGTGGATGAAAAAAAAGGAAGAGTATTACACCACAAGAAAAGAGCGTAGAAAGCGGCTTTAAACCCAAATTGTTCATTAAAAAACGTTATCGTTGATTTATATTGTAAGAAAGAAATACAGGTAAAATTTGGGTTTACCCCGCCATTCTTGATTAAATCTCTTTGAGATTTAATCAGGCGGCCCTACGGGCAGATTTTGCTGTTGCAAAATCTGGGTTAAAAGCTTAAATGCAGGTATATTTATAAGTTCTTAAAAAGTGTAGTAGCATAGCCTAAGTAATGGCTCAACGGTGAGTAAATGCATAAAAAAAGACTCGTCATTACCGGCGTAGGCGTGGTGTCTCCGATTGGAATTGGAAAGGATCAGTTCTGGCACAGTCTTTGGGAAGGCCAGGCTGGATTTAGGCCAATCAGCCTTTTTGATGCCTCAGATTTAAAGGTAGGAGTTGCGGGAGAGATTTCTGATTTTAATCCGCAAGAGATTCTGGGTAAAAAAGGCTTAATTGATCTTGACCGCGCCACAACGCTTCTGTTATCTTCTGCAAAATTCTGTCTACAAGATAGTCAAATAGAATTAACTAATATAAATTCTGTAATAACTGGTATCTGCGTCGGAACTACCTTTGGAAGCCTCAATAGCCTTTCTGAATTTGACGAGCAGTCTCTTCAGGAAGGCCCGAATTTTGTTAATGCCTCCAGATTTCCTAATACAGTAATTAATTCTCCGGCAAGCCGTTTGGCCATTCGTTATGGCGTTAAAGGGCCGAATGCTACTGTTTCTACTGGTTTTTGCGCTAGCCTTGATGCTTTGGAGTATGCAGTGGATACGATTAATTCCGGCAGGGCAGAAAGAATAATTGTCGGCGGGCTTGAAGAAATGTGCGTTCAGACCTTTCTTGGTTTTTACAGGTTGGGTTATTTGTCCGGCCTGAAGAATAATTATGAGCCGGTAAGCTGTCCTTTTGACAAGAGAAGAGATGGCATAGTTTTTTCCGAGGGTTGTGGAATTTTTATGGTTGAGGAACTTGACGCAGCGCTTGATCGTAACGCTCATATTTATGCAGAAATTCTCGGTATTGGTTCTGATTTTGATCCATTTCGTTTACATAAGTTTAATCCTAAGGCAAGCGGCATGATTGAGGCTATGTTTTCTGCTTTAGAAGATGCCAGTATTGAGGCAGGCGAAGTGGATTGTATTTATGCCAATGCTAATTCAACGCCAGATGGTGATTGTGTTGAGTCAAGAGCAATTAAAGAAGTTTTTCAGAAACAGGCGGATAAAATTCCAGTAACAGCAATAAAATCAATGACAGGTGAGTCGTTTAGTGCTGGCGGAAGTTTTTCTCTTGCTGGGGCTTTGGGGACTCTTGAGACTGGGTTAATTCCTCCGATAGTTAATCTTGAAGAGGCAGATGTAAAGTGCAGGCTTAATTTTGTATATGATTCAGCTAGAATGGATAATGTTGATAAAATAATGATTAATGCTTTTGGGCCCAACGGAGCAAATAGTGCGTTGGTTATAGGGAGATATTCTGAATAATGATTCAGCTTGATATACAGCAAATAATGGAAAGTATTTCGCAGAGATTTCCGATGCTGTTTGTTGACAGGATTCTTGAGCTTGATCCGGGGAAGCAGGTTGTAGCGATTAAAAATGTAACTATGAATGAGCAGTTTTTTTCGGGGCATTTTCCGGATGCGCCAATTATGCCCGGAGCTTTAATTGTTGAGGCAATGGCGCAGGCATCAACATTTCTTTTTTATGATCCGAATAAGCCGCAGCAAAAACTAGATTTTTTTCTGGGAGTAATTAAAGATGCTCGTTTCTTTAGGTCTGTTGTTCCTGGAGAACAAATAAAAATAGTTGCGCAGAGTATTAGGCTTGCTGAGGACAGCGCTTATGTTAAGACGAGTGCTACTGTTGATGATGCCAAGGTTTGTGATGCAGAATTGGTTTTTGTGCGGAGAAAGAAATGAAGAGAATTGTTGTCACTGGGCTCGGGGCAGTTACTTCTATTGGTTTGGGGTGGAAAGATTTCTGGGTTAATCTTTTAGAGGGAAGATCGGGTATTTCTAAGGTTACAGTTTTTGATACTTCAAAACATGTAACGCATGTTGGAGGAGAAGTTAAGAACTTTCGTCCCGAAGATTTTATCCCAAGGACTAAGATTAAATATGTGGGCAGGGCCTCGCAATTGGCGATTGCTGCGACAAGAATGGCGTTATCAGACGCAAAGCTTGAAAAAGAATTCTATACTAGGGTAAGGACATCAGTTTGTTTGGGCACAACTATGGGTGAAATCAGGTCTGTTGAAAATGCAGATCACTCTTGGATTAATTCTAGTAAAGATAAGCACCAGATTGATCCTTTTGAAGTGTATCGTTCTGCGGTAAATAATATTCCTTCAAATGTAGCGATTGAGTTTCACTTAAAAGGAAGGAATCGTATTTTTACTACCGCTTGTGCTTCAGGAAATTATGCTATAGGTTATGGATATGATCTTTTGTGCTCTGATAAAACGGACCTTGTTGTTGCCGGCGGCTCTGATGCTTTTTCCTGGATAGCTTTTACGGGTTTTAATAAGGTAAGCGCAACTGCTCCAGAAAGGTGCCAGCCTTTTGACAAAAATAGAAAAGGCATGATTCCTGGAGAAGGCTCGGGTGTTTTAGTGCTTGAGAGCTTGGATTCTGCGCTTTTGCGGGGTGCGCCTATTTATGCAGAAATTTTAGGTTATGGTTTAAGCTGTGACGCTAATCATATGACCAATCCAAATCCCGACGGAGTAGCTGCTTGTATGCGCAATGCCATGCTTAATGCCGGGATAGTTCAATTAAATCTATGCTGGGCCATACCATGGGAGCAGCTTCGGCAATTGAGGCAATTACCTGTTGCCTTGCTTTAAAGGACCAGGTGCTTCCTCCGACGATAAATTACGAAACTCCGGATCCTGATTGTGATATAGACTGTATTCCTAATGCCGCTAGAAAGCAAAAAGTTGAGGTTATTTTAAATAATGGTTTTGCTTTTGGCGGGAATAATGCTTGTCTTGTATTAAAAAAGTTTGTCAACTAAGAAAAGGAGGAAGCAATGTTAGAGAATTTAGAAATGGAATTTAAGGAGATGTTATCAAAATTGACCGGCCTTGAGCCAACTGAAATTGGCGATGAGGATGATTTGTTTAAAGATCTAGGGATTGATTCTTTAAAGGTTATTGAGATTGCCACTCAGATTGAACGTAATTATAAGGTAGTGGTAAAAGATAGCCAGTTGGCGCGCCTGCGCACGGTAAAAGATGCGGTAACTTTTTTAAGGGACCTTTTGGAGAAAAAGAATGCCTAAAGAAAAAAGAATTGCCATCACAGGTATAGGCCCGCTTGCTTCCATTGGCACGGGCCGAAGAGAGTTGTGGCAGAATTTGCTCGCCGGTAAAACCAATATTAAACTGGATGAAGCCTATATTGATGATGAGCTTTGGGATAAATATCATTTTCATAAGGTTGATAATTTTGATATTTCCCGCTTTGGCCTTGATAGAGGAGCTTTGGATTGGATTAAAGACTGGAAGCAGGGCGATGAAATAAAAGATTTATTGTATCTGCTGGCTGTGATTAAGCTTGCTATTGATGATAGCGGCTTGGTGTATAATCCAGATGCTGAAAGTGATTTTGGTTTGGTTTTAGCTCATGAAAATATGGCGCTGATTCCGTTTTTGTTTAAGGTCAGCGAAACCGCCTATAACATTATGAGTGATAAATCAAAACAGCTTACTAAAAAGAAGTTTTACGACGAGGTTTACCGGCTTTGCCTTAAGGCAGGTTATGACGTTCAGCCGTTTATGACTTTGTTTCATGTGGCAAAAGTTTTTAATGTCAGGCAGCATTCATTATTTATTTGTAATGCTTGTGCTTCTGGGTTGTATGCTTTAGAAACTGCTAGTGAAATGATTCATAGTAACCAGAATTCTTCGGTTATTGTTGCGGCTTCTGATTTTCCGGATATTTATAAGTATTTATGGTTTAGGGATCTGGGAATTTATTCTAAGGATGGAATCTGCAGGCCGTTTTCCAAAGACAGTAACGGCCTTGTTTTTGGCGACGGCGGCGTTGCAATTGTGATGGAAGATATGGAACACGCAAAAAAGCGCAATGCTACGATATATGCGGAATATTTAGGTGGTGGTTTTGCGTTAGAGGGGTGGCAGGTTACCGTGCCAAAAGTAGGAAGTGATTCTTATCAGAACGCGATGTTAAAGGCGTTGGAACAAAGCAAGGTAAAGAAAGAAGAAATAGATTTACTTTGCCCGCATGGAGTGGGTTCGCATGTTATTGATTATTATGAATCAAAGGCATTTACTGAAATTTTTGGTGATAATCCTAAAAAACCGCTTATCACTGCATTTAAGCCTTATGTTGGGCATAATTTAGGAGGCAGTGCTCTGCTTGAAGTGGCGATTTTGTTGTTATGTCTTAGTAATGATACAATTTTACCTACCCTTAATTCCAGCAATTCTAATCCCGCCTATAAAATCCAACTGGTGCAGAAAGTAAAAAAAGCCAAACTTAAAACGGTAATGAAGGCCTGTGCTGCCTTTGCCGGTTTCAATTCCGCGGTGGTATTTGGGAAAGCGTGGTAAATGAAGAACAATTTATTTTCCTTATAATTCTAGTGGAAATTAAATTGACAATAATTGATTTATAGGTTATAGTTTATATGTGGTATAAATTATAACCTATATTAAAATATGGATAAGAAATTACGCAATATTCAATTAGAAGTTTTGAAATTATTCTCAAATAAAGCAAAGAAGTTTGCTCTTTGCGGTGGCACTGCGCTTGAGTTATGTTATTTAGATCATCGTTTTTCTGTGGATCTGGATTTTTTTTCTCCTGAATATGATGTTAAAGAAGTAGAAAAGTTGATTGCTTTTTTTGAGGAAAGGCTTAAAGTAAAGGTTAGGTTAGAGGCTGATTTTGTCAGGGCAGGAAGAGCCAGGATTAGGTTTTATACTATTCAATTGAGAGGGCAAAAGAGGCCGTTAAAACTTGATTTTGTTGAAGACGTCTTGATAAAAAGCCCTAAAATAAAAAAAACCAATGGCATAAGGGCTTATTGCGCCAAGAATATTTATTTCCAAAAGATTGCTGCAGTAACAGGAACACAGTTTGAATTTGACCATATAGGAAGGCGAATTGCGCAGGGCAGGCAGGCAGCAAGAGATGTTTATGATATCTACATGCTTTCAAAGAAAATAATGCCTTTGCATTTATTCTTATCTATTGTGCCCGAGCAGTTTCGCCGAGGCATGGTTCATTGGTATAGATCTTTCTCTCGCAATGCGCTGAAGCTAGAGTTACTGGACCTTGATATTTACGATAAGAATTTTGATTCGCAAGAAATGATTCAATCCGTGGAAGATGAAATAAAATTGTTTGTGAGAAAAGGAATCCTTAAATGAAGATTGAAAAGTACTTTTGGAATTTGAGCGAAGCTGCATTAAATGAAACAAAAAAGATTATTAGAAAGCCAGCTCATCCTAGATTTGCCTCGGTTATGGTTAATTTTCTTTCAAGGTGCGATAAGCCGAAGGAATTATTTTCTATTCTTTCCAGAGAAGAATTTGTTGCAAATTGGCCTCAGATTAGAAGGTATTGGGTCAAGGTGGAGCAGCAATCCGAGCTTAGAGATTGGTGGGAAACTATCTTTGAGCAGTTGTTGGAAGAACGAATGCAAAAACAGCTTAGGCCAAAAGGCGCGGCGCCGATTTTTTTAAAGGCAATCGGAATTCAAATTAGGCAAGCAAGGTTGGATAAAAAATTGAGCCAAAAAGATTTGTCTCTTATCGTTGGTATAAAGCAACCGGAGATATCTAAAATAGAAGACGGGAAGAAGAATATTACGATTCTTACTTTGGCCAAGTTTTGCAAGGTATTAAAAATTGATAAAATTGATTTAACGAGTAGCCTTGGTGCCGGAAGATAGAAGTCAATTTAGAATTAGGCTATTTTCTTGACAAAGGTTCAGGAAAGTGTAAACTTATATTGTATGTGAATTCACGATGTTTCCGAGAGATGGAAAAATGATAAAAGAAAATACAAGACAATATTTGAGCCCCAGGGAAAAAGAAATCATAGCAAGGCTTGCTTATGAAAAGGTTTCGCTTGTAACAATAGAGCAGTTTGACAGGTATTTCAGGCTTCCTGGAAGAGCGAGGGAAAAGATACTTTTTAGGCTTAACAAACAGGGTATATTAAAAAAGATAAAGAAAGGCGTTTATTTTTATTCTTCTCTTGAATCAGGGCCGGCAGGAAGCAATATAAATGAATTTCTGATCCCGCAGGTTTTTTTCCCGGAAGGCAATTATTATGTTGGTTATGCAACTATGTATAATTATTATGGTTTTACTGACCAACTTTTTCAGGTTATGTATATTCTTAACACTTCGTTGCAAAGGGAAAGGGCTATGGGTAGGCTGCGTTTTAAAATGGTTAAAATTTCCCCAAAGCGGATGTACGGGCTTGAAAAGATCAAGGTTAGAGATGTGGATGTTATTGTTAGTGACAAAGAGAGAACTCTTGTTGACTTAATTTATTTTCCAGAGCCCGTCGGTGGCATGGGAAAGGCGTTTGAGATATTAAGAGAACAGGTAGATAACGATAAGATAAATATTAAGAAATTGATAAAATATTCTTTGAAATTTCCGGATAGCTCGACAATTAAAAGAATCGGATATATTCTTGAGAAAGCAGGCCTGAATGATAAAGTTCTTATGCCTTTGTTGAAGGTGGCTAAAAAGACATCGTTAATTAATCTCTATCCTTCAAAATCGCGTAAGGGTAAGATAAATGGGAGATGGATGGTAATTGAAAATGCTGCATAACGATAAAGGTGAATTTATAAAAATTCTTGAAAGGACTTCAGCGCAGACGGGGTTCCCTCTGAGGCTTCTTGAGAAGGATTACTACATTACTGTGGTACTCTCAAAAATAAATAAGTTGAGCGGAGATCTTATTTTTAAAGGCGGAACGTGTTTAAGCAAAATTTATTATTCTTATTATCGTTTAAGTGAGGATATGGATTTTACCCTTAAACTGCCTGGTAATGCAACGAGGACAATCCGCAGCAATGCCATGAGGCCTATAAAGGAATTAATGAAATCTTTTCTTAAAGAATTTGGCATGAGCATAGAAGGTTTGGAGAGGGCGGGGCACAGGGAATCAACACAGTATATATTTTTCCTGGATTATAATTCAGTTGTGCTTAGCAAAAAGGAGTCAATAAAACTTGAAATAGGCTTGAGGTTTAATCCCGTTCTTTCGTCTGTAACAAAAAAAGTGAACCATAAGTTTTTGCATCCATTTACAAAAGAACCGCTTTTTGATGCTGGTTCTGTAAGTTGCCTTGCGGCAAAAGAGCTTGTCGCAGAGAAGTTGAGGGCTGCTGCGACGAGAGAAACAATTGCAGCCAGGGATTTCTATGATTTGGGTTATTTATTAAAAGAAAAATTTGATTTTAAGGATAAAGTGTTTCTTTCGCTTTTTAAGAAAAAACTGGAAGAAGACAACTTTTCTCCTGATTTGGCAAAATACAAGGTTAATCTAGGCAGGACTGATAAGGAAATAGATGAAATGAAATCAAGGGTTGGGGATGAGTTGCTTTCTGTGCTGACCACTGATGAGCAGAAATCATTTGATATGCAGAAGATTTTGGATAAATTGAACAATGCGTTTGGCAACAAATAACAGTTTTGACTTATTTCTTATAAAATGGAAAAATACGATTACGACGCGATAATTATTGGAGCAGGGATTGGAGGGCTTGTCTGCGGATGTTATTTGGCCAAGGCCGGCCTTAAGACGCTGATTGTGGAAAAAAACGCTCAGCCCGGCGGCTACTGCACCTCTTTTACTCGCAACGGTTTTAAGTTTGATGCTTGTGTGCATTTTATTGGAAGTATGAGAGAGGGTGGAATAATAAAGAAGATTATAGGTAATTTGGGTTTACAAAACGACATTTCAATTTTGAGAAATGATCCTTCTGATACAGTTTTTACCAAAGATTACAAGTTTTCGTTTTGGGAAAATATAGAAAAAACAGTCAGCGAGCTTCAGTCCTGTTTTCCTTCTGAGAAAAAGTCTATTAAAGAATTTTTTAATTATATTTTAAAGATAGAAGGCTATGATTTTCTAGGTTTACGTTGTAAAACGCTTCAGGATGTTTTTAGCAGTTTTTTTGTTGATAGACGATTGATGGCATTATTAGGATTTCCAATTCTAGGAAACTCTGGTCTTCCTCCTAGCCGAGTGTCTGCTATAAAGGCAATGACTTTATATAAAGAATTTATGGTTGATGGTGGTTATTATATGCCTAATGGTGTTCAGGTTCTACCGGAGGCGTTGGTGAAGAAAATCGTTGGATACGGTGGCACTGTTTTGTTTAATTCTCCAGTTAAGAAAATAATTGTTCGTAACGACAAAGCTGAAGGGGTAATTACAAAACAAGGCACACAGTTTAGTTCTCGCTATGTTGTTTCAAATGCTGATACCCGACATACATTTTTTGACTTAATTGATCCTGATAATGCTCCAAAATTGTTGCAGAAGGCTTTGGTTGATTTGGAGCCATCTTTATCAATGTTCGCTTTGTATTTGGGAGTAAATGGCGAATTAACTAATTTCCCGCCTCATACAAATATTTGGTATCTTAATGGCTATGATTTAGAAGATTATTATCGCTATAATCTTAAGGGTGATATAGAGGATATTAAATGGCTTTTAGCGTATTATAATCCTCAAGGTAAAACGATTCTTTGTTTTTTGAATGTCCCCTATGTTAATAAAAATTATTGGAAGGTTAATAGGATGAGAATTGAAGAACTTTTACTTAAGAAGATTGAAGAAGTTGTGCCTGGGACATTAAAGCATATTTGTTTCAAGAATAACGCAACTCCAGATACAATGTTGCGCTGGACTTCTAATTATCAAGGAGCTGCTTATGGCTGGGCTGGGACTGTTGATCAATTCTCGGTCAGTGGCCTTTCTCAAATTACGCCAATAAAGAATTTATTTCTTACTGGTCATTGGACAACTTTGGTTCAGGGTGTTTCTGGTGTTATCTATTTAGGAGAGGTTACAGCAAAAACTATTTTGCGAGTAAAAGAGAAAAGACAATGAATATAGTAATATTGATTTCCGGTATTTTTATATCTTCTACTTCCATTGTTCTTATGGCATTGTTAAGAATTTATGGTAGAAATAAGTTACATACAATTTGGTTTATGACTAATCTCGTTATATTTGTTTGGGGATTAGGCTGTTTTTTTATTGGGAAGTCATCGTCTATAGAAGAGGCTCGTTTTTGGTGGGGAGTAGCAGTTGCTGCAGGTGTATTTATTGCTCCTTGTTTTTATCAAACTACTTATATTTTTGCTGGAGTTAAACAGCCAAAACGCTTAATAATCTCCTATCTGCAGGCTTCTTTGTTCGCGATATTGGCACTCTTTACAGAAGTAACTTTAAATAAATATAGGATTTTGTTTGGGAATGTTTATTATCCTACGGGTAATCTAATGTTTTTCTTAATGATTATTTGTTGGGTTATTGTTATATTCTTAGGCACTAAAGTACTCTTTGATTTGTTAAAAAGATCAACTGGAAAACAACATTTGCAGACGTGGTATTTACTAATTGCTTTTCTTAGTGGATTTGTTGGTGGTGGAGCTACGTTGCTTCCAGCTTTTGACCTTCCGTATTCTTTTGTTTATCCCTTCGGCAACTTCGGCGTTGCAATATATGCGATTATCGGTACTTATGCTGTTTTAAGATATCAACTTCTAGACCTAAATGTCGCCTTTACGCGAGCTGGGATATTTGGGGTTGTTTATGCTTTAGTTTTGGGAGTACCTTTCTGGCTTGGTTATAAATATAATAAGTGGCAGTATTCGACGTGGTTTATGTTGGTTTTGGCTACCTCTGGCCCGTTCATCTATAGCTACTTGCGCAGGCATGCAGAGAATATAATCCTTAGAGATCAGCGAAGATACCAGAAGGCATTGCGCGAGCTTGCTGAGACCATGACTCATATTCGCTCCTTGGATGCATTAATCCAGATTATCACCACTACTATGGTTAATGCAGTTAAAGTGAATTTTGCCGCAATGTATGTTAAGGAAGAGGAGAGCAATTCTTATGTTTTAAAAAGTTGTAATCCTCAATCTGTGCAGGATAAATTTCCGGAAAATTTAGCTTTTGATTCTTCGGTTGTAAAATTTATTTTAGCTGAACAGCGCCTGATAACTTGTGATGAGATAAAGAATAAGCCGGAAATTCCCTTAGAATGCGGTTTAGTGATTCCTTGTTTTATGGAAAATGACCTTTTGGCATTTATTGCCTTAGGGACAAAACCAAACAGCCAGATGTTTACCACCGACGATATCTTGGTTTTTGAAACCGTGTCTTATTCAGCGAGTATTGCTATTGAGAATTGCCGTTTTTGGCGCGAGATTGAAGATAAGCAAAGAAAGGCTCGTCTTCAGGAGATGGATACGTATTCATATTCTCTGGCGCATGAAATTGATAATCCAGTGCATATAATTCTTAACGAAACCACTTTAATTAAAGACTATCTTTTGAAAAATATCACTAATCCTCAGGAATACAAAGAAGCAGAGAGTGCTTGTGGTTTTACTATTGAAGCTGCTCGAAGAGTAGCGGGAATGGTTAAGGCAATCCGCGATTTTGGCTCGCCGGTAACCGGCAAGGCTTTGGCTTTAAAAATTGAAGATGTGGTAGAGAGTTTTTTTAAACTTTATTATCCGCAATTTAAGGATAAGGCGATTGTATTTGAGAAAATCTTTTTTGGAGATCTAGGTTTTATTCGAGGGATAAAGCCTGAATTAATGCAGGTGTTGGTTATCTTGGCGAATAATTCAATTCACGCTATGCGCGAGTCTGAAATAAAGAAAATTACACTTAAGGTTGAGCCGGTTAACCATGACAGGATAAGAATTGTTTTCTCAGATACAGGATACGGAATTAAAAAAGAAAATCTAGAAATTATATTCTTGCCTTTTACTACTACCAAAGCTTCAAGTGAAGGCACAGGTATGGGCCTTTATAATGCCAAGAAGATTATTGAGCGCCATAACGGAAAAATATTTGCTCAATCAGAAGGAAAAGGCCAGGGCGCTTGTTTTGTAATTGAGCTTCCCAAAGCTCTGGATGTTACTGAGGATGAGTTTTTAAAAGAGGGCCAGAAAGAAAAGCGGTTAATTTAATCGGAGGTAACAAGATGAGTGATGCACCTTTAAAATTACTAGTGGTCGATGATGAAGAAGGTATAGTTGATTTTACTACAAGGATATATACTCGTAAGGGTTTTATTACATTTGGCGCTACCGACGGGATAAAGGCAGTGGAAATATTTGAGAAAGAAAGACCTGGCATCAGCTTAATTGATGTGCACATGCCTTATTCGCCGATTGATGGCATTGAAACTTTAAAGCGGATTAAGAATATTGATAAGAACGCCATTTGTATTATGGTTACGCGTATTACCGAGCAGGATACAGTGGCGGTTGCAAAAGAATTTGGCGCCAATGCTTATGTGCTCAAGCCTCTTGAGATGGAAGATTTGGATAAAGTAATCGCTGATGTTTTGAAAAAGGCCGAGGAGGCCAAATAAATGGCCAATCCTCTTCCTAATGAAAAAGAGCTTTATAAGAAAATCTATAGAGAGCGTATTTCTATGGATCCGCAAGTATGGGATCTTTTGTATAATCGGGTTGGTGATGACATTACTACAATTAATTTATTGTGCCAACTGCATCTTTGTGATTGCCAGCCGATTCCGGTGCAGGAGGCAAGAAAGATTCTTACCTACACTCGGCATATAAAAGAATTATTGTCGCATATTACTAATATCTCCGACGATAATCAAAAAACTTTTCCTGTATTTGTAGGAACGGTGCCTTTGCATTCAATTTTGCGGGAGATGTTTACCCATTATATAGGAAATGATATTTATATGATTAATCTAATAGTAGAAGATGCCACTGATCCTATGCAGCCTGAGCCGCTTTCTGTTGCCTCAACCCAGAAAATTCTCAATCATACTCGTAGTATACGTGATTTTATGGATAAGCTCAGGCAGGCTACAATGCCCGGAGGAGTCCGGGTTACTGAAGATGATGAGCAGGAAACAAAAGATAAACCTAGCCTTGAGCTGGAGCTAACAAAGGAATCTGTTTTTGCGCGGGTTCGTAAGCTTTTGGCGCATGAATTTAATATGTCTGAAGAAAATATTCAGCTAGAGACACATTTTGCAAATGATTTGCAGCTTGATTCAGTTGATGCTATCCGTGTTGTAATGCTTCTTGAAGAAGGTTTTGGTTTTGAAATCCCCGACGATGATTATGAAGGAGTTGTGACAGTTGGCCAAGCTGTGGATTATGTATTAAAAAGATTAAAGGGTAACTAAAATTAAAGAAAAAGGAAGAATAAAATGGAAAAAGAAAATTTAGCCAGCTTAAAACAAAAGTTGCACGCGCTTTTAAATAAAGAAGCGCTAAAAAGAGGAAAATTTATTTTATCAAGCGGTAAAGAGAGTAATTATTATCTTGATGGAAGAGTGATTACTTTAACTCCGGAAGGCGCGTATTTGGTTGGGAGTATTATTTTAGAAATGACTAATCAGGATAAGCTGGATGCAATTGGCGGCCCGACATTAGGAGCAGATCCGATTGTAGGAGCAGTTGCTTGTTTGGCTCATCTTAAAAATATTCCCATTAAAACATTTATCGTGCGTAAAGCTGCCAAGGAGCATGGTACTCAGCGCCAAGTTGAAGGGCCGGCATTAAAAGAAAAAGCCCGCGTAGTTTTGGTTGATGATGTGGCAACGACGGGTAAAGCGCTTATCGAGGCTAAGCAGGCGCTTGATAAAATTGGGGTTATTGCTGAGAAAGCAATTGTAATTGTTGACTGCAATGAGGGCGGGGCAGAAAATTTAGCCAAAGTCGGCCTTAAATTAGAATCAATCTCTCGTCATTGTCAGGATCGTGATAAGCCAAGTTCGTCATTGCGAGGAGCGCGAAGCGCGACGAAGCAATCTCTTTTATGTCTGAACATCAAAGTTACGTCTACTTAATGATGAATAAAGCAAATACCGTAATATATACAGGCGTAACGAGTGATTTAAAAAAGAGAATTTATCAACATAAAGAGAATTTCGTTGATGGTTTCACTAAAAGATACAAAGTTCATAAGTTAGTTTATTATGAACAGTTTAATGATGTAGAAAATGCGATTTTAAGGGAAAAACAAATTAAGGGTGGTTCAAGGAATAAGAAATTAGCTTTGATTAGTTTAAATAATCCTAATTTTGAGGATTTATTTGATAAGATTTGAGATTGCTTCGCCCTGCGGGCTCGCAATGACGTAGAGAATTGCAGTAAGCGTGATTATAATATAAGATAATGACTATTGTTAAAAAGATTATTGTTATTGGAGGTGGGCCGGCAGGGATGATGGCTGCAATTCGCGCCGGCCAACTGCACCAGCAAGTTGTTCTTCTTGAGAAAAATGCTGGTTTAGGAAAGAAGCTTCTTTTAAGCGGAAAGGGTAGATGCAATTTAACTAATGCCTGTAGTCTTGAGGAGTTTTTGGCGCGTTTTTCTAAAAACGGGCAGTTTTTAAGGGATGCTTTTAAGAAATTCTTCAACCAGGACTTGATGAATTTCTTTGAAGAAAGAGGCTTGCCTGTAAAAGTAGAAAGGCAAATGCGGGTGTTTCCCGTATCGGACAGATCAGCTAGTGTTCTTGAGGTTCTGGAAAAAGAATTAATTAAGAATAAAGTGGAGATAATTTTTAAGGCTAAAATAAAGAACTTATCTATTGTAGACAATAAGGTTAGGGGTTTGTATTTGGCTGGGGATGAGTTTATCTTGGCTGATAGAATAATTATTGCTACCGGAGGGATTTCTTTTGCGATTACCGGGTCTACGGGTGATGGTTTTGAATTTGCGCGTAAACTTGGGCATGCGGTTACAGCGCTTGCTCCGGGAAATAGAGAGATTGTTTCTGAAATCGGAGAATTGTTGTTTACTTTTTTTGGGATTTCCGGCCCGTTGGTTTTAACTTTAAGCGGCAAGATAGTTAATTGGTTAAATGAAAATAAAAAAGTTTATGCCCAGATAGATTTAAAGCCTGGATTATCAAAAGAGCAATTGAATAATCGTTTATTGCGTGAATTTAGCGCGAATCCGAGGAAAAATATAAAGAATGTGTTAAAAGGATTGCTGCCCTTAAGGCTTGTGGATGTTTTTCTTGAAATTGCAAAGATTAATCCTGAGATCAGGGTAAATCAAATTAGCCGGCAGGCGCGCGAAGGAATAGTTGATCTTTTAAAAGCTTTTCGGCTTGATATTGCAGGTTCGCTTCCTCTTGAGGAGGCAATGGTTACGCAAGGAGGAGTTTCTTTAAAAGAAATAAATCCGCGCACCATGGAATCTCGCAAAATAAAAGGATTATATTTTGCCGGCGAGATGATTGATGTGGATGCTGATACTGGCGGGTTTAATTTGCAGGCGGCATTTTCTACTGGTTATTTAGCAGGAGAAAGTGCTGCATTATCATGAGAAAAATATATTTGGCAAGTGATTCAAAGGCACGCAGGAAACTATTTCGGATTTTTGGTTTAAAGTTTCAGGTGATTCCGAGTAAAGTTGAAGAGAAGATGCATCCGGAGAAAATGTCTTATGCCGCATTAGCCAAGCACAACGCGCTTTTAAAGGCTAAGGCAGTTAGCCAAAAAATAAGAACTGGTGTTGTTGTTGCTGCAGATACAATTATTGTGCAGGATGGTAAAGTATTCGGGAAACCGAGTTCAATAAAGAATGCCAATTCCATGCTTAAGAATCTTTCACAAAAGCCACAGCATCTTTATACGGGTTTGGCAGTAATTGACACGGATAATCAGAAAATAAAAGTTGCAGTTGAAAAGACTAAAATTTATATGGATAAATTAAGCAGCTCCGAAATAAAAAATTATTTTAAAAATGTTTCTCCTCTGGATAAGGCGGGAAGTTTTGATATCCAAGGTCAGGGAGCGTTTTTTATCCGTCGGATTGAAGGTTGTTTTTATAATGTGGTGGGTTTACCGCTACGCCGGTTGTATCTTATGTTTAAGGAATTGGGGATAAAAGTGTTTATGTTGTTGGTTTGCGGGTTGTGGTTTACGACATGTGTGTTTATTTCTGGATGCTCTACTGAATATAATATTGTTACTGGCCAGGAAGAAACCTATTATTATTCTACTGATAGCGAGGAGAAAATGGGCCAGGCAATTGCCAAGCAGGTTGAAAAAGAATACAAAATGACTAATGACCCTTTGGTGCAAAAGCGGGTTGAAGATATTGGCAAGAAAATTGCTGCAGTTTGTGACAGAAAAGAAATTGATTATAAATTTAATGTGATAGAAGACGAAGAAGTAAATGCTGTTTCGCTTCCCGGCGGGTATGTTTATGTGAATAAGGGGCTGGTTGATAAAGTTGCCAATGACGACGAGCTGGCTGCGGTTTTAGCTCATGAAATTGGTCACGTAGTTGCCCGCCACAGCATAAAGAAACTCCAGGCAATGCAGGCATATTCTGTATTAAGGATATTAATTGCCGCGGCGCCCGGTTCAGGTAATGCAGGCAA
>JACROS010000061.1 GCA_016214325.1 Candidatus Omnitrophota bacterium
ATATGTGGGTTCGATCCCCATCGCCCGCTCTTAATAATTTTAGGCGGGATCCCGCAAAGCACGAAGTGCGCATGCGGGACAAGCACAAAAATATATGAGGGTTCGATTCCCTTCTCCCGCTTTTGATAATTTAGGTCCTGTGGCCTTGCGGCCCCAGGATTAAAATTTCGGAGAAGAAGGAGCTGGAAATTTTAAGTTCGATTCCCTTCTCCCGCTTTGATTATTCAGGCCCTGTGGCCTGCGGTCCCAGGATTAACAAGTTTACCATCCATATGCCGAAGAAAAACAAACAGAAAACAAACACGGGATTTTCAGGCCCTGAGCGCAGGCAGTTTGTTAGGCTTGATTATGCCGCTCCTTTAGCTTATAAAGTCTGCAAGAAAGCAACTATCAGCAATATTCTTCAGGGTTATACTGTTAATATTAGCCAGTCCGGAGCGCTCTGCAAGATTAATGATAAAGTAAAAAAGAACGATCTTCTTTGGATATCCTTTGACAGAAGTGCCTTAGATATTTGTAAAGATATAGAAAGTAATGTTGCAATTTATCAAAATGGAATCATAGGCAAGGTCATGCGTATAGAGCGTAATGATGATAAGGCTTATAACGTCGGTATTCGTTTCATTACCAGGGAAGAAAAGAACCTGAGCAATATATTTCCCAAGGTTCATTTTTTAAAATAATGAAGAAAACAAATATTGCAGTTTTAGGTGATGGTGGTTGGGGGACAACGCTTTCAATTTTGCTTTCTGGTAAAGGTTTCTCAGTAAGTATGTGGGGAGCATTTAGTGATTATTCTCAATACCTGGATAAGAAACGAGTGAATTCTAAATTTTTACCAGGAATAAAGATTCCGCGCAGCATACATATTACCTCGTGTCTTGAAGATGCGCTTTATAAGAAAGATTTGATTGTTTTGGCTGTTCCTTCGCAGCACACGAGAGAAGTATTAAAGAAGATTAAAAAAACAGGGTATTCGCATAAAGCAATTTATTTAAGTGTTACTAAGGGTATTGAAATTGGTACATTAAAAAGAATATCTGAAATCGTTCATAATGAATTAGGTAATGTCAAGCTTGCTGTGCTTTCTGGCCCGACAATAGCGCATGAAGTTGCTTTAGGAGTCCCCACGACCGCTGTTATTGCTTCAAGGGATATCCGGGTTCGTAAGTTTTTGCAGAATATTTTCATGACGGATAGATTTAGGATTTACACAACTGATGATGTTGTTGGTGTGGAATTAGGCGGCAGTTTGAAAAATATTATTGCTATTGCTTGCGGCATTTCAGATGGGCTTGGTTTCGGAACAAATACTAAAGCTGCAATTTTAGACAGAGGATTGGCTGAAATTTCTCGTTTAGGGCACAAGATGGGAGCAAGGGTAAATAGTTTTAGCGGTTTGAGCGGTTTAGGTGATTTGGTTACTACATGCATTAGTTTACATAGCAGAAATAGATTTGTTGGTGAATCAATCGGTAAAGGTAAGTCATTAAAACAGGTTATTGAGCATATGCAAATGGTAGCAGAAGGAATTCCGACTACTAAATCAGCAGTTGCTTTAAGCAAGAAATATAAAGTTGAAATGCCAATTACGCAGCAAGTTTATCAAGTGCTTTATTGTAAGAAGTCTCCTTTAAAAGCAGTTAATGATTTGATGACGCGTAAAGGCAAAGAAGAGCATTTGTAAGGTTTCTTAGCGGGGCGTGGCTCAGCCCCGACGTTCATAAAAAACATTCAGTCGGGGTCCCGACCGATCTGAAAGAGCGCGTCGGGATTTGGCTAGAGCGCTTGAATGGGGTTTCCCGACGTGCTATTACATAGCAGTCGGGATCCCGATTGAGTTTTAAACGAGCATCGGGACAAGAGGTCGTAAGCTAAGGTGTAAGTTTTATCGGGGGATGGCTCAGTTTGGCTAGAGCGCTTGAATGGGGTTCAAGAGGTCGTGAGTTCAAGTCTCACTCCCCCGACCATAAATAGTAATTATTAGCAAAACAAAGGGGGTTTCTATGAACTACTCAGGGCCTGAAAGAAGAAGCGGGCAGCGTGTTCCGGGAAGGTTTATTGTTTCCTACAGGGTGCTTGAGGAGGCAGATAATGCGGATATTTCCCAAACAAAGAATATTAGTATGGGCGGCATGCTTTTAACGACAAATCGCGCATTTGAACCGGGGACCAGCCTTGCCTTGGAGATTCGCCTTCCTTTTGATCCGCATCCAATTATGCTTATTGGCAAAGTTATCGAGTCAAGGGTGATTACTAAAGATTTAATTTATGATACCAGGCTTATGTTTTTGGCAGTGGACGAGAATCATCGCAAGGTAATGAATGAAACAATTACACATTATTCCAAGAAAGGATAATTGATGAGAAAGATAAACTTGGGAATAATCGGTTTTGGCAATGTAGGCGCAGGAGTTATTAAGATTTTGCGAGAAAAGAAAGCTTTGTTAACCGAGAAAATCGGAATTGAAATAAATGTTAAGAAGGTTTGTGACAAAGATATTGTTTCTAAAAGAAATGTAAGCGTGGATAAGTCTTTGTTAACCCGTAACCCCAAAGATATTATTGATGATCCACAGATTGATATTGTTGTTGAGCTTGTGGGAGGGATCAGTCCTGCAAAGGAGTTTATTGTAGGCGCATTAAATAAAGGTAAACATGTTGTAACTGCTAATAAAGCCTTGCTTGCTCAAGACGGACAGGAGCTTTTGAGCTTGGCTGATGACCGAGGGAAGAATATTTATTTTGAGGCTTCTGTAGGAGCTGGTATTCCGATAATTAAATCTGTGCGTGAAGGTTTGGTGGCGAATAATTTTAAAAGTGTCTATGGCATAGTTAATGGGACATCAAATTTTATTTTATCGCAGATGTCGGAAAATAACTGTAGTTTTAATCAGGCTCTAAAGCAGGCGCAGGAAAAAGGCTTTGCTGAAAAAGATCCTACTTTGGATATTGAGGGCATAGATTCATGCCATAAATTGGTTTTATTGACATATCTATGTTTTGGAAAGTTTGTTAAAATTAGCGATGTTTTTGTTGAAGGAATCTCTAAGATTTCAGCAGCTGATGTTTGCTATGCTAATGAAATGGATCTTCAGATTAAGCTGCTTGCAATTGCAAAAAAAGAAGCAAATGACCTTGAGGTTAGGGTGCACCCAACATTAATTCCGAAATCGAGTTTGTTAGCTTCTGTTTCTGGTGTTTTTAACGCGATTTATGTGGATAGTGATTTAGCGGGTGATTTGCTTTTTTATGGCCCGGGGGCCGGCCAGTTATCTGCAGCTTCGGCAGTAGTTTCTGATATTGTTGATTTAACTCAGAATATAAAGGCTGGTTTATTTAAGCCAACCCTAAATATTGTTCAGGATAAAACAATTAAAAATTTAAGAAATACAGATGATTTTGAAAGTAAATATTATATTCGTTTTATGGCTTTGGATAAGCCGGGTGTGCTGGCAAAAATATCAGGTGTTTTGGCGAAATTCGGAATCAGTATTGCTTCAGTAACCCAAAAGGAACATTGCAAAGCTCATGCTGTGCCGATAGTAATGATTATTCATCAATCTAAAGAACGAAATCTGCGTCAGGCTTTAGCAACTATTAATAGGCTAGATGTAATTAAAGAAGAAGCAGTGGCAATAAGAATGGAAGAAATATGAGAAGCCAAAGGTATGAAGGGTTAATTAATAAGTACCGTAAATATTTGTCTGTTTCAAATAAGACGCCGGTGATTACTTTAAATGAAGGTAATACTCCTTTGGTTTATGCTGGTTATTTGTCAGAATTAGTTGGAAAAAACATAGAAGTTTATTTGAAGTATGAAGGATTAAATCCAACAGGTTCTTTTAAGGATCGTGGCATGACCATGGCAATATCTAAGGCCTGTGAGGAAAAATCTAAAGCAGTAATTTGCGCTTCAACAGGAAATACATCAGCTTCTGCGGCTGCGTATTCGGCAAAAGCAGGTATAAAGTGTATTGTGCTTATTCCCGAAGGAGCCATTGCTTTAGGTAAATTAAGCCAGGCATTAATTCATAATGCCGTGGTTCTGGCGGTAAAGGGTAATTTTGATGATGCGCTTATGCTTGTGCGGGATATTTCTGGTAAATATCCTGTTACTTTGGTTAACTCGCTTAATCCTTATCGTATTGAAGGACAAAAGACTGCTAGTTTTGAAATTTGTGATTTTCTCGAGGCAGCTCCAGATTTTCAGGTAATGCCTGTTGGAAATGCAGGAAATATTACCGCATATTGGAAAGGATATAAGGAATATCATAATGTCGGTAAAATTAAATCTTTACCTAAGATGCTTGGCTTTCAGGCTGCAGGGTCGGCTCCGATTGTAAAGGGGCATGTTATTAAACATCCTAAGACAATTGCTACTGCAATTAAAATTGGAAATCCTGCCAGCTGGAAGCAAGCTGAAAATGCGCGTGATGAATCAGGTGGTTTAATTGATATGGTTACTGATAAAGAAATTGTTTTAGCTTATAAATTATTGGCAGCAAAAGAAGGAGTTTTTGCAGAACCAGCATCCTGTGCTTCTATTGCTGGCCTTATAAAACTTTCCAAGAGCGGCTATTTTAAAAGGCGACAGGTGACAAAGATAGTTTGTATTTTGACTGGCCATGGGCTCAAGGATCCTGATCGTGCAATTAAAAGTGTGAAGTCGCCAAAAGTTGTAAAACCGGATTTAAAAATAATATTGAAAGAGATTGGGTATTAAGGAGAGAAAATAAATGAAGCTAAAAAATAAAAGAATTCTTATTACAGGCGGCCCAACCTGGGTTCCTATTGATAATGTGCGAGTAATAAGCAATGTGGCAACTGGAGAAACGGGAGTAATTTTAGCAGAAAAGTTAATCAAGGAAGGTGCAAAGGTTACCTTGCTTCTTGGCCCGGCAAGAAATTGTTGCATTAATAAAAAAATCAGGGTTTTGAATTTCAGATATTTTAACGATTTATTAAGATTAATGGTTGATGAAGTAAAGCAGCGTAAGTATGATATTTTGATTCATTCTGCGGCAGTTTCAGATTATTGCCTTGAGTCGGCGGAAAAGCTGAAGATTAGTTCAAATTTAAAAAGATTAAAGCTGGTTTTGATGCCTACTCCTAAAATTATTGATTTGGTTAAGAAAATTGATAGCTCTATTTATCTGGTTGGTTTTAAATTTGAATTAGGAATTAGTAAGGAAGGTTTAATTAAAAGAGCGCTTAATTTGATTCGGCGTTCAAAATTGGATTTAGCAGTTGCAAATACTATTTCTGGCGAGCATTATGAATCTTATCTGGTGGATCATGGAGTGGTGAATGGGCCGTATTACAGTAGAGAAAAGTTGGCAGACGGCTTAATTAATGAAATTGCGCAGGAGTTTTAAATAAATCAATGCGTAAAATCTTTTTATTGTTCTTATTTAATTTATTATTTTTGTTATGTTTTAATATTTTTGCTCTTGAATTGCCTCAACCAAACGGTTGGGTAAATGATTTTGCCGGTGTTGTTAGTCAAGAGTATAAAGATAAACTTGATTCAGTAATCAGTGAGTTAGAACAGAAAACTTCTGCTGAGATTGCAGTAGTTGTTGTTGAATCAATTTCTCCTTATGATGAAAAGGAGTATGCAAGGCAGATCTTTGATAAGTGGAAGATAGGAAAAAAAGGCAAAGATAATGGAGTTTTGGTTCTTTTGGCCATAAAAGAAAGGCTTTGGAGAATTGAAACTGGGTATGGTATTGAGGAGATTTTGCCTGACGGTGCCTGCGGAGAAATTGGCCGCAGCTATATGGTGCCATATTTTAAAGATGGCAACTATTCTCAGGGTTTATACAATGGAGTCTTGGCAATTTCGAAAGTGGTTGCGTTAAATAATAATGTAACATTAGAGAGTTTGGCCGGTGTTAATTTAATGAAAAGAAGAGGGCCAAAACCGGATATTTTTGTTAATTTATTTGCATTCTTTTTCTTTTTGATTTGGAATTTGCCTTGGCCAATTTTTATAGGTTTATTTTTTACTGCAATTTTTGCTGTAGCATTCTTTCAAATTTCATTTTTGTCCGGGTTTTTGGTTATTGCAGGTTTTCTTGTATCTTTGTTTATCAGATTTATTTATTGGAAGAAGTTGCCTCCAGGAAAAAGAGATAGTTTCTTTAAGTGGCAAAATTATGGAGGAAGAATTATGGGGGGAGGCTCTGGAGGCGGTTTCGGGGGCGGTGGAGGTGGTTTTGGCGGCGGAAGCAGCGGGGGCGGTGGCGCTGGAGGCAGATTTTAATATTGGAGGAAACAATGAAGAAATTCTTGATAGGTTTATTGGTGGTCTTGGCAGTAATAGCGGTTTATTTTATTTCAGTTTATAACGGGGTTGTTTCTAAGCATGAAAATATTTCTGCAAAATGGGCTCAGGTTGAAAATCAACTACAACGCAGAAATGATTTAATTCCTAACTTAGTTAATACAGTAAAAGGTTATGCTGCACATGAAAAGAATGTTTTTGAAGAAGTGACCAATGCCCGTTCTCGCTGGGCAAATGCTGGTTCAGTTGATGAAAAAGTAAAAGCCGCTGGCGCAATGGATTCGGCATTATCACGTTTGCTTTTGGTGGCGGAGAATTATCCTAATTTAAAAGCAGATCAAAGTTTTTTGCGGTTAATGGATGAATTGTCTGGAACTGAAAATCGCATTGCAGTGGAAAGAATGCGTTATAATGAGGCAGTTAGAGAGTATAATGTTAATGTGCGGACATTTCCAGGTAATATTATCAGCGGTATGTTTGGATATAAGCCAGCAACAGAATATTTTAAAGCTGAAGAAAAAGCAAAAGCAGTCCCAGAAGTAAAGTTTTAATTACGAATTACGTATTCTAAAAAGATGAAATATATTGTATTAGTTGGCGATGGAATGGCAGATTACCCGATAAGTGAGCTGGGGGATCGTACGCCTCTTGAAGCTGCGCGTACTCCTAATTTGGATTTTATTGCTAAGCATGGAAGGCTTGGCAGGGTAAGGACAATCCCTGAGGGGAAAAGTCCTGCTTCTGATGTGGCCAATATGTCTATTCTAGGGTATGACCCTAGGAAATATTATACAGGCAGGGGCCCGCTTGAGGCAGCTAATTTAGGAGTTGAGCTGGAGAGCGATGATGTTGCTTTCCGCTGTAATTTAATCAC
>JACROS010000051.1 GCA_016214325.1 Candidatus Omnitrophota bacterium
GAATTGCTTTTTGACTTTGAAACTTCTGAAAACTTTTCAACAGGAAAAGATTCTCCGGTTAAAGTTGCCTGATTAATAAAAAGGTCCTTACAGGAAATAATCCGCAGGTCCGCTGGGATCATGTCTCCGGCAAATAAATCAATAATATCTCCCGGAACAATCTCTCTGATTTTTACTTCTTTAGGTTTGCCATTACGGTAAACTGTAGAAGTAGCACGCACCATTTCGCCAAGCTTCTCCGCCTCTTTACTGGCACGATGCTCCTGAAAAAAAGATAAGAAAACGCTCAAAACTGCCATTAAAATAACCAAAGCCGCGCTTATCTCCTGACCGAAGAAAAGCGAAAAACCAGCAATAACCAAGAGCACAATTACAAGCGGATTAATAAACTTGGAAAGAATTTGAAAAAGTATAGTTCTTTTCTTCTTCTTGGCAGGCTCATTATAACCAAATTCCTTAAGGCGCGCTTGAGCATCTTCCTCAGTCAAGCCTTTCGAACAAGTTTTTAACTTATCAAAAATTAACTCAGGTGCAACGCTTACATAATCAAAATCGCGCTCATAAAGATTTTTATTACTGTTTAAAAGTAAATTTGCCATTGCCTCTGCTCCTGAATTTTATTCCAAGAAACTTTTCGAATAAAAATAACTATAACAATTGATTATTAAGACTCAACAGTTGTTTACCAATCAATCGGAAAATAATCCTTTAAAAACTTACCGCACCAGTGTTTGCCGGTAAGAATACCGTTAAAAAATGGGTCGCAAACTCTTGCTGCCCCGTCTACTATATCTAAAGGAGGCTGAAAATCATGCTGTTTCTGCTTACTTGCGACAAGCTCAGTAGGATCCTCATCAGTTACCCAGCCTGTATCTACCGCATTCATAAAAATACCGTATCTTGCCAAATCACCGTAGCAAGAATGTGTTAACATATTCAGAGCAGCTTTAGCCATATTAGTGTGCGGATGGCGCCCGTCTTTTTTAAAACGCAAAAACTTCCCCTCCATCGCCGATACATTTACGATATGTTTACACCCGGTATTTTCGCGTTTCATCATATTAGAAAGTCTGTTACATAAAACAAACGGCGCAACCGCATTAACCAAATGAAGCTCCTACATCTCTGATGTCTGAATCTCTCCTAATTTTAATCTCCAGCTGTTAGTTTTACGTAAATCCACCTGCTGCAAATCAGCGTCCAGTTTTCCTGCAGGAAAAACTTCTTCTGTTGATGACGCATTATCATATGCATACGGCACTTGTCCGTAAATATGCAGCCTCTCTTTCCACTTAGGGAAATCATCTTCTTTAGAAAATCTTAGCGCTGAATCAACAGGAAACCTAGTTGTAGCAATAACCCTTGCACCTGCACGCAGCATCATTAATGTTGCCTGATAACCAATCTTTAATCTTGAGCCGGTAATCAAAGCAACTTGGCCGTCAAGCAAAACTGTCTGAAATCTTTTTTGATAATTAAATTCTGCGCATTCCGGGCACATGGAGTCATAAAAAAAATGCAGCTTTTTATATTCAGCTTTGCAGATATAACAATTTCTAGGAGATTCTAATTCGCTAAAACGATTTTTTTGATCCAGCCCTGCAATCTGCTTTGGCGCAGTAAAAACAGCATCCTCGCGCGCCCTGCGAATCCCGGTATGGGCACGGGCAGTTCGCTCAAGCTTAACAATCCTTTGGCGCCTGTTTTTCTTGAGATCAGTTTGGCGTTTGCGCCTTTCGTCACGATCAGGACGAGAAAGCCTTCCTGCTGCTTTAATTAATTTAATACGTTGTTCTTCAGATAAATTCAGCAATTGAACGCTATCTTCGGCTAAACTCTCGATAAGCGGAATACACTCTGCGATCTGCTCTTTGGAATATTTTTCTGTAATGTTATTTTTCTGCATTCTAATAGTTAAAAATATCTTTTAATAGATAGCTTTTCCCCGAAGCCTTATTCAATGCTTTAAGAATCTTATATTGAATACTTAAATTTAACCGCCTGCCCTTAACCGCACGGCTGACCATTTTATGTGTAATTTGTTCAGTTGAATTACTTACTAAATCATTGGGCTTAAGCTCATGCTCAACCATAATCCTTGCAATCGGCTGCTCACCAAAATCTCTAACAACTTTAGAATCCATAATTTATTATCTTTGTTTTATTTAACACAGTAGCCTAACTTACGCAGCTCTTCTGCTACTAATTTACGATGATCTCCTTGCAGTTCAATAATGCAGTCTTTCACCGCCCCGCCAGTACCAAATCGCTGCTTTAACTGCTTAGCTAAATCTAAAAGGCCTTGTTCACTTAACGCTAAACCAGTAATTAGCGTCATTCCCTTGCCTTTTCGCCCCTTAGTGTCATAGCTCAGGCGCACAACTCCATCAGTATTAGGCACAACTGCCATTTTTATTTCACGGCACACACAGCTTTTAACCGGCTTAGCACACTCCGGGCAAACCTGCCCTTGCGATGTAGAATAAACTAAACGAGAATCTAATTTATCGCTTTTCATAATTTATAACTGATCCTACCAGCGAAAATGCACATAAACTCTCCCCCAGCCCTTATCCGTTTTCTCAATGCGCGAATAAAGCGTCTTGATATCTTTTCTGTTTAAGAAATTAAGAATGCGCTTCTTGACGGTCTCCCCAGCTTCGCCATAAGCAATCTCAACGATTTTAGCGCGGCCTTCTACTGCCTTCTTAATAATCTCTTCAAGTTTATCATCCATATCCGGAATCACCGGATACAAATTCAATTTTAGTCTCATTAGTTTTAAAAATGCCTTAAATGCTAATTTAATTTCTTTATATTATCCCACTATATAACCCCAAATCAATCTTTTTCTATTTCACTTCAGATTTACCTTGCTTTATCCAGCAATTAATGGTAAAGTTTAGCTTCAAATTAAACATTTATTAAACAACGAGGGTCAAATCAAATACCGACACGCGCTTTTCTTAAATCCTTACATTGAACGAAACGCCACCAACACGATGATGCTCTTTCCTCCTGTTGGATTAGAATACGTGGCCACCAGCGCCAAAGGTTGCGTAGAAAGAATCACTCTCTTAGACTTACGTTACGAAACTGAAATCTCTGATACAGATAAGCTTATTTCCCTTATCTCAAAAGACGTTGATATTATATGCGTTACTATTGGCTGGGACAGGCAGTTTTCCGAAATCTGCCACCTTTTAAACCGCATGCCAGCTAATATCCCCTTGGTTGTTGGAGGATACAAAGCTACTGAAAAAGTTGAAGAACTCTTTAAACTCTGCCATACAATTGATATTATCGTCAGAGGTGAAGGCGAAGAAACCATAAGAGATATATTAAACGGGCTTAATTTAAAAGATATCCCTGGAATTTCTTACCGAGAAAATGGCAAAATTATCCATAATGCTAACCGACCATTCCCTGATATTAACACGCTTGAGTCCCCTGACCGCTCTTTAAGACACAATAAATATCCGCTTTCCATAAACGGCATCCAAATAGCAAACTTAACTTTTGACTCAGTGCTCAGTGCAAGGGGCTGCCCTTTTGATTGCAAGTTTTGCACATTTAGCTTGAATCCCTTAGGACAAAAAAGAAACTATGTCTGCCGCAATGTAGAATCTGTTGTAAACGAAATAGAAAAACTAGAAGCAGGAATAGTTCTTTTTAGCGATGATAATCTTTTTGCTATCCCTAAAAGAGCAGAAGAAATTTGTGATTTAATTATTAAACGTAAAATAAAAAAACGTTTTCTTGCCCAAGCAAGAATTGAGATTGCTAAGCATCCGAGATTATTAGAAAAAATGGTTAAAGCCGGCTTTAAAGCACTTTTAATCGGCATTGAATCTCCTCACAATTGGATACTAAACCAGCTTAACAAAGGATTTGACCAGGATACTGTACGCAAATCATTCGCAGTACTTAACAAATTCCCTATCTTTTATAACGGTTATTTTATTTATGGAAATATTGGTGAAACAGAACAAGAAATGCTTTATATCGGAAAATTTGCCAAAGAAATCGGCATTGACGCTATTACCTGTAATAAATTAAGAATTGAAAAATTTTCGCCATTAAAGAAAATTGCCGAAGAAACGCCAGGGTATCATGTTACTGAAAGAGGCGAGTTATATTCAGATATGTTCAGCCACGCTAAATTAAAAAAAATCGGCAAGAAAATTAAAGGTACCTTCTACACCCCTTATAGATACGTAAAGATTCTCTGGAAAAACATTTTTATTGTAAAATTCTTTTCACCTGCAGAAATTATTTCTCTATTCCTAACCGCACCTCGCATCATCATTAGTATGATTGCAAAAGCACAGCAAAAACACAAAAAACAACCTGCTTAATTTTTTATTAACGGCGATGGCTCTTATGCTGTTTGTGGCGAAAGCCCTGAAACTTATGCTTTCTTTCTGAGGAATGAGCTGAAGACTTTGAAAACTGCTCAGCAGATATCGCAGGATGCTTAGAAACAGGGAGTGTTGTCCGAATTAATTTCTCGATATCCCTGACATCAGAACTCTGGTCAGGTGTTGCAAAAGAAATTGCATGCCCTTTATGCCCTGCACGGGCAGTGCGCCCAATACGATGCACATAATTCTCAGGATCTTCAGGAAGATCAAAATTAATTACTAATTCAACCCCACTTACATCAATGCCTCTTGCTGCAATATCAGTTGCAACCAACACTTTGTATTTCCCGGTTTTAAACCCACCCAAAGCCTCGCGGCGTTGATTTAACGAACGATTAGAGTGAATTTCTGCAGAACTATGCCCCATAGTTCGCACTGCAATAGCAATTTTTCTGGCATTATGTTTTGTGCGAGAAAATAAAAGCACTGACCCATGATACTGCGTCAATAATCTTCCCAAGAGTTTCAACTTCTCTTCTTTTCTGACAATAAATAATTCTTGAGTCAAATGTTCTGCAGTGGTTCCAGAAGGAGCGATTTCCACACTCACAGGAAGACGCATGTGCCTAGCCACCATCTCCATAATTTCCTTGGGCATGGTCGCTGAAAAAAGCATTGTCTGCCTTTCTTTCGGTAAAAAACGCAAGATTTTGTCTATCTGAGGAGCAAAACCCATATCAAGCATACGATCAGCCTCATCAAGCACAAGCATAGACACAGTATCCGGCATAAAATTCCAATGCGAAGCATGATCCAGCAATCTCCCCGGTGTAGCTATTACTACTCGTGGATTTCTGCGCAAAGCCTGAACCTGGTCATGCATAGAAGCCCCGCCAATAAGACAAGCTGTTTTAATTCCTAGTGGTTGCGCTATGCCATGAAAAGCCTCTTCAATTTGAATCGCCAATTCACGCGTAGGCGCCAAAACTAAACCAATTCCTTTTACCTGCATCAAGCGTTGAACCATAGGAACTGCAAACGAATGCGTTTTTCCTGTGCCGGTTTGGGCAATGCCAATGACATCTTTACCTTCAAGCGCCAAAGGTATCGCCTTAAGTTGAATCGGTGTTGGCACCTTAAATTTAATATGCTCTAAAATTTCAAGTATCTTAGGTGCAATACCCAAACCATAAAAACTTTGCTCTACTTGATTGTGATTTTGTGAAGAATTACCCTGACTACCGTGTTTTTGCATCATATTTCTTAAGCTCCCTTAACCTTCTGCTTCTGAACAGCCATACCAAGATGAACATGACAATAAGCCTCATGATTGTAAATACTTAAAATGTGTTTACAAAGTGGATATTTGCATTTTCTGCCTTTAGCCGAAACTCTCACCTTTTTAATAGCTACTCCTTTAATTTACGCTTCTTAATAAACTTACCCAAAAGAAAAGCCGCAAAGGTTAGCGTATATGCCCTTTGCGGCCTAATATCTTCTAATCTTTCATTATTTATATTTTACCACATTATCCGGCTTTGTCAACTCTTATTCCAACTTCTTTTGCCAGTATTAGGTTTCCTAGAGCTCCTAAATCCAGGACCACTTTTAGGCTTTTGCCATGACGAAGATCCTCCCGCGGTTTTTTTCCAAGGACGCGCCTCACCTTCAGTTTTCTTCCAAGGCCTAGACTCTCCACCTTCTGGTCTTTTCCAAGGACGTGCTTCGCCCTCAGCTTTCTTCCAAGTCCTCGCTTCGCCTTCTGAACTTTTCCAAGGCCTAGATTCTCCTTCCGTCCTCTTCCAAGGTGGTCTTTGCCCACTTTCACTTCTTCTCCAAGGCCTAGACTCACCAGCAGGCCTTCCAAACGATCTAGATTCTCCACTAGGTTTCCCCCATGGCCTACGCTCACCAGCAGAACTTCCAAACTGCCTAGACTCTCCACTGGGTTTGCCCCATGGCCTACGCTCACCTTGATTACCCTGAAATGACCTAGATTCACCATAACTTTTTCTCCAAGGCCTAGGAGAACTTTCCGAATGCTTGCGCCAACGCATTGGATTTTCCTGTCTTGTCCGGCCAGATGCAACTTGCTCTCCTGCCACAGGTGTTTCACGACGCATCGAATAACTACGCGAGCGCCTTCCTTCCTTATATCTATTATAGCCGTCTCTTCTTGGACGAGACTGATTAAAATGGGCTTTATTATAATTAACCTCTTCTCCGCCATCAACTTCTCGGCCTTGCTGCTGAGATTCGACATCAGTATCAGCCGGCTTTTGCCTCTTTTTTCTATCTTCTCCATCCGACTCAGACTTAGGCCTGCCTGCTTCAACATTAATCACTCTGCCCATAA
>JACROS010000067.1 GCA_016214325.1 Candidatus Omnitrophota bacterium
GGGTTATTGGGTTGCTTGGGTTGATGCCTGGATTCCCGCTTTCGCGGGAATGACTAGTATTAGCTTCTTGTTGAGCGTTTCCTTTATCTAAGAGTAGCTTAAAGCTGTTATCTTGAGGTAAGTATTCTAGGTATCTTAGATGTATAGGACGAAATACAGTGTTAGTGCTAGATGAGGCTAGGCTAGAGGATATACCTGAGGATAGCTTACTAAATGAGCTGGATAGATCTATAGCACCATCTGCTGCAAAGGCAGATTGTTCTAGGAGGAGCAGAAAGCTTAGAAGTAACGCGATGATTTTAAAGGGTTTTTTCTGCATCTTTAGAACCAGCCTTTTACCATTTATGAATTATCCCGCCGTTCGTTTGCAAATCAGTCGGGATCCCGACCTCTATGAAATAGAGCGTCGGGGCGAATTACGAGTTTTAAAGACTTATCAGCCGAAAATAATAGGTAAGTAAAGTATAATATACAGAAAGGTCAAAACAAGGGTAAAACAGGGGTATAAAGAAAGCCTTTTCTCGGTCCTGCGAAGCGCGTCAAAGCTATCAATATTTTAGTAAAGCGCGAAGCAGGAGGGTTTCTTTAAGAAAATAAGCCGATAAGAAATTAATCCTATCGGCTTATTTAAAGATAACTACTGCTAATTATTGTTCCCGATACACCGTCAAAACTTCCCCAGTATCCTTGTCAACAAACACCCAAATATCTTTTAACGGTTCTTTAAAATCAAAATAAACAATCCGGTAATTTTTCATAAAACCCTTAACCAAAATGCCGTGATTTACGTTATCTTCAACCTTAGCATAACCCAATTTCTCTGACCAAAGTTTACCATCTTGATCATAAATAATACTTACATCCTCAAGGCTAATACCTTGACCCTTAACTGACTCAGTAGCTATAGCAACCACTTTATCTTTTGAAATCTCTACTGCTTGATCCTGAGAATACGCTACTGCACTAAAAGACAAGACACACATCACCAACATTACAACCAAAACAAATACTCTCATGAACCCTCCTTTCACTTACGTTATTAATATGTTCCGGCCTCTTTTTTTATTACATTCGAAATTGGTTGCTCTGAACGTTCAAAAATTTCTCCATCGCTACACTCGTCTTTTTCTTTATATTTAATATAAAGATTTTTACTAGCTTCCTGAGTAGTTAATCTATAATCAATTACCAAATCTTTATCTGGCTCAAATTCAGGAAAATCATTACGCAAGAATTTTATAATCAAATCCAGTGATTTCTGCAAATTCTCATCAGTAGCATCGTTAGAATTCCCATAAAGTTCAACCTTAATTTTCCCTAAATCTCTGCTAAAAGAAATATTACTTAAAACAAAAGGCGGAGCAAAAGTACTGCTTCCGCGTAAAGCTATATTCTCATTCATCAACTGCCACTCTACCCACGATATGCCGGCATCCTGAGTATATTTACTTAGCCTTGCATGAGCGTTGCCAAAAAAAATAAAAGTCGCAACAAAGAAAAACAAGAAACAACTTAAGAGTATCCGCATAATTAGCTCCTTTTGTTGAGTAAATTTAAACCAAAAAGCGTCAAATCTTTATCAATTTTATCAAGGCTCTTGCAATATTTTCCAATTAAACCAACACCACCACCTGTGCCTATAATTTTAGCCTTAACTCCAACTTTTAATTTTATTCTAGCTGATAAATCATCACACAGTGCAGCATATCCATAAACAACGCCTGAAAGCATGCTGTTTTTTGTATCACGTCCGATAAATTCTCTTGGTGATTCGAGCTTTACCCTCGGCAAAAGCGCTGTATATTTTGAAAGCGCATCCAAAGAAACCCCTAAACCTGGTATAATCATTCCTCCTAAATACTCGCCTTTACCAGAAATTACATCAAATGTCACCGCAGTGCCAAAATCTACCACAACAAGCGGTTAACCATAGAGCTTAACTCGAGCAAAAGCATTAACCAAGCGATCCTGGCCCACTTGCTTAGGTTTACGGTAACAATTCTTAATCGGAACAATAATATCCCTACCTACAACACAAGGTCTTATTTTAGTAAGCCTGCGCAAATCACTAGACAAAAGATGAGTTGATTTTGGTACAACGCTACATATTATTGTATCACTAAATTTAACCTTACCAAGTTTCTTTTTTAATTCCCCAATATTGTAACTTTTTGTAGGAATATTAAAAACCCTAAAGAGCTTGCTAGACTTAAATAACCCAAAAGTTATATTTGTATTCCCGATATCAATAGTTAATAACATTACGATTTACCATTTACGAGTTACGATTTAAATGTTTAAACAACTGAATTGCTGATTGCGCTTTTCATTTTCTTAATTTTATCCCTTATCTCGGCTGCTTTTTCAAACTGCAAATTCCTTGCACAAAGCTCCATTTCATATTCAAGCTCAGAAATATATTTCTTCAACTCATATTCATCTTTGGCTTCGCCAGTAAGTTCCTGCACAAATTCTTCGGCCTGAGCTAAGTCTTCTATGCCTTCTTTTATTGATTTTTGAATTGAACGCGGGGTAATTTTATTCTTTTTATTAAACTCAAACTGAATCTTCCGACGACGGTTGCTTTCATCAATCGCCTTTTTCATAGACCCAGTTACAGTATCAGCATACATAATAACTGCGCCATTAATATTCCTAGCAGCACGCCCAGAGACCTGAATTAAGCTTGTTGCAGAACGCAAAAACCCTTCTTTATCCGCGTCTAATATCGCAACTAATGAAACCTCAGGAAGATCCAGGCCTTCTCGCAGCAAATTAATTCCCACTAAACAATCAAATTCTTTTTTACGTAAATCTCGCAGAATCTTTGAACGCTCAATTGTTTCTACTTCAGAATGCAGATATTTTACCTTTAAACCTTTAGCCTGTAAATAGGTAGTTAAATCTTCACTCATTCTTTTAGTAAGAGTGGTAACTAACACTCTTTCGTTCTTCTTTGCGCGTTTTTCAACTTCATTCACCAAATCATCAATTTGCCCATCAATCGGCCTTATGATTATCTCTGGATCAACCAATCCAGTCGGACGAATAATCTGTTCAATAATTCTCCCTTGGCTAGTTTTTATTTCATACTCATTTGGCGTGGCAGAAACAAAAACCATTTGTTTTTGCAAAGAATTAAACTCCTCAATCTTTAAAGGCCTATTATCAAGACAAGACGGCAAACGAAACCCATAATTAACAAGAACCTCTTTTCTAGCTTTATCGCCTTCATACATTCCTCTAATCTGAGGCAGAGTTACATGCGACTCGTCAACTATCGTGACAAAGTCTTTTGGAAAATAATCTATCAGGCAATATGGACGAGAGCCCGAAGGCCGACCTGATAAATGGCGTGAATAATTTTCAATACCGTGACAATAACCGATTTCCTTAAGCATTTCCATATCATATTTAGTGCGCTGTTCAAGCCTTTGTGCCTCAAGGAGCTTGTTTTGACTTCTTAGTACACCAAGTTGAATTTCTAATTCCTTAAAAATTGAACTAATAGCGCTATCTACATAGCTGTCAGAAACAACAAAATGTTTTGCCGGATAAACTGCTATTTTATCAAGCTCCACCAGGACTTTTCCAGAAACCGGGTCTATTTCAGAAATTTTTTCCACTGTGTCCATTGACAAATTTATTCGCAATGCTTTTTCTTCATACGAAGGAAAAATTTCTAGAATATCTCCACGCACCCGAATCCTGCCTCGAACAAACTCATAATCATTTCTTTCATACTGAATCTTAACGAGCTTTGCAACAATATCATCCCGGCTTATAACTGAGCCTTGCTCGATAAAAACCAGCATGTCTCGATAATCCTGCGGAGAACCAAGATTATAAATACAAGAAACCGAAGCCACTATTAAAACATCTTTTCTGCACATCAAAGATGTAGTCGCCGAAAGCCGCAAACGATCAAGCCGGTCATTAATAGCAGAATCTTTTTCTATGTATGTATCTGTTGAAGGAATATAAGCTTCAGGTTGATAATAATCATAATAGCTGACAAAATATTCTACTGCATTATGCGGAAAGAATTCTTTAAACTCGGAGTAAAGCTGAGCGGCAAGGGTTTTATTATGGGAAATTACTAAAGTCGGCCGGCCGACTTTCTCAATTACATTGGCAAGGGTAAAAGTTTTTCCTGAACCAGTAACACCCAAGAGTGTCTGAGAGGATTTACCGGAATTAATTGAATCCGTTAATTCTTTTATTGCCTTGGGCTGATCACCGCAAGGCTTATAACTAGAAACAAGCTTGAAGCTACTCATTAATCAAGTATATCCAGGCTCAAATCAACAGAATCAATTGAATGCGTCAATTCACCAATTGAAATAATGTCAACGCCGGTTGAAGCAGCTTCTTTAACATTCTTTAAAGTTATTCCCCCGGAAGCTTCTAATTTTGTAGGCGGGTGGTGACTCTTAAATGGCGTATTATCACGAATCTTTACTGCTTCTTTCATTTGGCTGATATTCATATTATCCAGCATAATTACATCTGGCTTAAAACGCAAAGCATGCTTGAATTCTTCCATGTTCTGCACCTCTATTTCAATCTTAAATCCCTTCGGAACACTAGGGAGTTTTTCATACCCTTCGGTAACCTTGATATGATTATCCTTAATTAAAATCATTTCATCAAGGCCCATGCGGTGGCTATAACCGCCACCAATACGAACGGCATATTTCTGAAGCTCTCTTAAACCAGGAATAGTCTTTCGTGTATCTAATATTTTTGTCTTGTAAGGCTTCACTTCTTTAACATACTCTTTAGTTTTTGTAGCAATACCAGAGAGCATGCTTAATAAATTAAGCGCTACTCTTTCTGCAGTAAGAATACTAGGAGCTAATCCATCCAAGGCAATTATTTTCCGGCCCTTTTTTACACTTTGTCCCTCTTTAATCAAAGCCTCAAACTTAGTTTCCCCGTCCATAATCTTAAAAACACGCTCTGCAGCAGGTAAGCCACAGATTACACAATCCTGCTTTGCCACAATTACTGCTTTAATTTCCTTATCCTTAGGGATTGTCAACTGTGTTGTAATATCACCTTTACCAATATCCTCAATCAAAGCATGGCGCACAATAGAATCTAGCTTCTCCGGATTAAGCTCCGGCAAAGCTTCTGAAAGAAAAACCTTAGCTGATGGCATCTTTCACCGCCTTTAGTTTGTGTAACGAGTCTTTTAATTCCTTAAGCCTTTCCCGCTCCTTTTCCACAACTTCCGCCGGAGCCCGCTTAACAAAACTCTCATTACCTAACATAGCATCTTTTGCCTTTATATCAGATTCTGTCTTTACTATACGCTGCTTAATTTTCTCTCTATATTTATCAACATCAATAAGTCCTGCTAGTGGAATCACAATGTGCATATCTTTTAAAATATTTACAAACTGGCCGCTTTTATGCTGGTAATTTTCCTGAAGTTCTAGAAGATCAATTTTTGCCAAATTCCTTATTTCCTGAGACATTACCTCAAGAGCTTGCTTCATAGATTTACTTGCAAAAACATCCACATTAACTTTGTCCTGAGGCAAAATCTCTAGCTCTTGGCGCATATTTCTAATAGTAGTAATTAAATCAAACACACTGCTGACTTTTTTCTCTACTTTTTTATCAATTAATGCTTCCTGCACATGAGGAATTAATTGAACCATAATAGATTTTCCCTCGTGCGGTAAATTCTGCCAAATCTCCTCGGTAATAAAAGGCATGAACGGATGCAACACTCTTAGGAATTTCTCTAAGACCTTATACATCACCACCTGATTAGCCTTATTTTTAATATCGGATTTAATTAATTCCAGGTACCAATCACAAAACTCATGCCAAAAAAAGCTATATAAAAGATTTGCTGCTTCATTAAACTTAAAATTATCAAGATTCTTACTCAACTCTTTAAGTACCGAATAAAAACGGCTCAAAATCCAGCGATTTACCAAACTCAAATCTTCTTTTTTGGTAAATTGGCACAAATCAACTTGAATATTTTGTGCATCCAGATTCATCATAATAAAACGAGATGCATTCCAGATTTTATTAGCGAAATTCCTGCCCTGCTCAAATCTCTCCTTGGATAAATAAACATCCTGGCCCTGAGCAGTAATAGAAATTAAACTAAACCTAAGTGCATCTGTTCCGTATTCATCTATGATTTCTAAAGGATCAATAATATTACCCAAAGATTTTGACATTTTCTTGCCTTCAATGTCGCGCACTGTCCCATGAATATATACATCTTTAAAAGGAATTTCTTTCATAAATTCCAATCCTGCCATTATCATGCGCGCTACCCAGAAAAATATAATTTCAGGAGCAGTCACAAGAACAGAGGTTGGATAGAAATACTCCAAATCTTTTGGCATATCGCTTGTCGCATATCGCTTGTCGCTGGAAGCTAGATCGGCTTTCTTATCTTGCGATATGCAATTAGCGATATGTGATATGCCAAATGGCCAATAAAAGGTAGCAAAAGGCCAAAGCCAGGAAGAAAACCAAGTATCCAATACATCCTCATCTTGATAAATATCAGCGGATCCACAATCAGGACACTTATCAGGCTTTATTCTTGAAACGATTGTACCCTTCTCAGAATTACCGGCTTGCTGACAATATTTGCAATAATAAACAGGAATACGATGGCCCCACCAAATCTGCCTTGAGATGCACCAATCCTGAATATTTTCCATCCAATTTAAATACACTTTAGTCCAGCGCTTAGGATAAAATTTAATTTTACCTTTTTTAACTACCTCTATAGCCGGCTTTGCCAATGGAGCCATTTTAACAAACCATTGTTTTGACAAATAAGGCTCAATAATTGTGTGGCAACGATAACAATGCCCGGCAGACAAAACATGCGGCTCAACTTTCTCTAGCAGTCCCTTTTCTTTTAAGTCTTCTAAAATCACCTCTCTTGCCTCAAACCGGTCCATATCTTTATAATCACCGGCTAACTCATTCATCTTGGCGTCAGGCTGCATTACATTAATAAATTCAAGGTTATGCTTTTTACCCATCAGATAATCATTCGGGTCATGCGCAGGAGTAACCTTAACTGCACCAGTGCCAAATTTAATATCTATCGAGCTGTCAGCTATAATCTTTATTTCACGATTCACTAGCGGTAAAACAAGAGTCTTTCCAATGAGTTTTTTATACCTTTTATCTTTAGGGTTCACTGCAACAGCAGTATCTCCAAGCATTGTTTCCGGGCGCGTAGTTGCCACCACCACAAAATCTTCAGGATTATCCTTTAAAGGATATTTTAAATAATAAAGATTCCCTTGTAACTCATGATGCGCAGCTTCTTCATCAGACAAAGCAGTTTGACAACGAGGACACCAATTAATGATATAGCTTCCGCGATAAATCAGCCCTTTTTCGTAAAGACGAACAAAAACCTCCAAAACAGATTTAGAGTATTCTTCGTCCATAGTAAAACGAATGCGATCCCAATCACAAGACGCACCGAGCTTTTTTAACTGCTTAATAATTGTTGACCCATACTGCTCTTTCCAGAGCCATACCCGCTCAACGAACTTTTCTCTTCCTAAATCATGGCGCTTAAGTCCTTCTTTAGCAATAGACTTTTCTACAACATTCTGCGTAGCAATTCCTGCATGATCAGTGCCCGGCATCCAAAGCGCTTCTTCACCGAGCATTCTATGGTAACGAATAAGAATATCCTGAATAGTATTATTTAATGCATGCCCCATGTGCAGTATACCCGTAACATTAGGCGGAGGGATAACTATTGTAAATGGCTTTTTATCAAGGCTTGGCTTTGCTGAGAAAAGAAATTCATCTTGCCAGAATTTATACCACTTATCTTCAGTATCTTTGGGGTTATAGCGTGAAGGGATTTCCATTAAGCAGATTTATCTTTCAAAAGTTTATATTCAACACTATCAACAAGCGCCTGCCAACTGGCTTCAATAATATTTTCCGAGACTCCAATTGTATTCCAAGTATCAGCTTCATCCTGCGATTGAATCAATACTCTAACACGCGCAGCTGTTCCTGCCTTCTCATCTAAAACACGTACCTTAAAATCAGACAAATGCATCTCTGATAATGTCGGATAAAATTCTTTTAACGCTTTTCGCAAAGCATTATCCAGAGCGTTTATCGGGCCATCTCCTTCAGCAGCAGTATGCTCTCTTACTCCTTTAACCTTAAGCTTGATCACTGCTTCAGAAACAATTTTCTTATCAGAACGCTTTTCAATTACAATCTTAAATCCTTCTAATTCAAAGAATTTCTTATATTTTTTAAGAGATTTCTTCATCAAAAGCTCAAAAGAAGCTTCTGCGGCCTCAAAATGATAACCTTGATGTTCTAATTTCTGCACCAACTCCAAAAGCTTTTTTGTCTTAGGATCCTGTTTAGACAAATCTAATTCCAAAGCTTTCGCCCTTAATAAAATACCTGTTTTCCCTGCTAATTCCGAAACAAGAATTCTGCGGTGATTGCCTACAAGCGCAGGATCAATATGCTCATAAGCCTTTGAATTCTTCATTACAGCATTAATATGCATACCACCTTTATGCGCAAAACTTGAAACCCCAGAATATGGCTGGTCATTTCTAACTCTCATATTGCTAATTTCACTAACAAAATGCGAAACTTTAGTAAGTTCCTTTAATCTTTCGTCGCTAATACAATTAATGCCTAACTTAATTTTAAGATTGGCGATAATCGGAATTAAATCCGCATTTCCACAACGCTCGCCATAACCATTAATTGTCCCCTGCACAATACTACAGCCAGCCTCTACAGCAATAATTGAATTTGCCACTGCCAGGCCAGCATCATTATGGCAATGAATTCCCAAATCCACCTTAATTTCATGTTTTACTTCAGCAACAACTCTTAAAATCTCTGAAGTTAGCGTCCCTCCATTTGTATCGCACAAACAAATTGCCTGAGCACCTGCATCTTGTGCTGTTAACAAAGTCTTTAAAGCATATGCCTTATTTTCTCGATAAGCATCAAAAAAATGCTCGGCATCATAAAAAACAGTTATCCCCTGTGAAATAAGAAAATTAATCGTATCCTTAATCATCTCAAGATTATCTTCTAGAGAAATCTTTAAAACGTCTTTTACATGCAAATCCCAGGTCTTTCCGACGATAGAAACAATTCCTGCACCGCATTTTACCAAATCCTTAATATTTGTATCTTGAGACGCTTTTGTGCCTACCCTACGAGTCATACTAAAAGCCACTAATTGAGCATTCTTAAGCGGCTTTGTATTCATTCTTTTAAAGAATTCCATATCCTTCGGATTTGAACCTGGCCAGCCACCCTCAATATAATGAATCCCGAGAATATCTAGCTCCTGTGCAATACGGACCTTGTCCATTACAGAATACGAAATCCCCTCACCCTGCGCACCATCCCTTAAGGTAGTATCATATAACAGTACTTTTTGCATATTTCTCCTATTTGGATAAGTTAAACTTTTCATGCAAGATTTTAACTGCTGTTCCACCGAGGTTCTTTTTTATAATGCATGAAATGCTGATATCTGAAGTAGAAATCATTTCAATATTAATTTTCTCATGAGCAAGGGTTTCAAACATTTTAGCAGCAACGCCGTGATGCGATTTCATCCCAACGCCAACTATTGAAATCCTGGCAATATCCTCATCAACTAAAATATCCCCTGCACCAATATCGGAATTAACCTTTTTAATCGCCTTGATCGTCCTTGCGGCATCATTTTTATTTACAGTAAAAGAAATATCAGTCTTACGGGTATGGCTAACATTCTGCACAATCATATCTACACTAATCCCCGAGCTTGCAAGTTCCTTAAATATCTTTGCCGCAACACCCGGCTTATCCGGAACCTCGCAAATTGTAATTTTAGCTTCATTTTTATTTAAAGTTATTCCTGTAACTAAAACATCTTCCATATTTTTTACCTCCTTAATAATCATGGTCCCGTCTTTATCAGAAAAAGAAGAACGTACGTGAATCGGAACATCAAACTTTTTAGCCACTTCAATAGAACGCGCCTGCATTACCTGCGCTCCTAAAGACGCCATCTCTAACATTTCATCATAAGTAATTTGGGCAAGCTTCTTTGCCTTAGGCTCTATCCGAGGGTCAGTAGAATAAATTCCGTCAACGTCAGTATAAATTTCACACTCATCTGCCTTAAGCTCTTTAGCAAGAGCAACAGCAGTTAAATCAGAGCCTCCTCTACCCAAGGTAGTAATATCATCATCAGGAGTAACCCCCTGAAACCCTGCAACAATAACAACTCTTCCTACTTTTAACTCTTTTTTTATTCTATCGGTAGCAATCTTTACGATCCTTGCCTTAGTATGACTCTTGTCAGTAACAATTCCTACTTGTGAACCGGTAAAAGAAATTGCCTCAAACCCAAGTTTGTGAATTGCCATAGCAAGCAACGCCACTGAAATCTGCTCGCCTGTTGAAAGCAGCATATCCATTTCTCGCTCTGAAGGCTCAGTTGTAATCTGGCTAGCCAATTCAATTAATTCATCAGTTGTGTCACCTAACGCAGAAACAACAACCACCACATCAAAACCTTTTTTTCTATACCCAGTAACGCGTTTGGCAACATTCTGAATTCGTTCAACATTGGCAACAGATGAACCGCCAAACTTTTGCACGATTAACCCCTTGGACATTTTTATTTCTCCTCCATTATTCTTCTGAAATTTTTAAGAAATAATCCATTAAACTTGACCCGTCTTCAAGAAAAAGATCCGACTTTTCTGCTTCTTTCTCACTGTAATTTAGAAAACCTCTGCCAATTACTCCTTTGCCAAAAATACCAAAAAGCACTGGGTCAGAAGTATGCGTTTTAGCTGAAACAGGCGTAGCATGGTCAGGTAAAACTAAAATACGAAAGTTTTTCTTCTGGTTAAAAGCATTTAATATTGTACCCACCACCATCTGGTCAAAACGCTCTATAGCCAATAACTTTTCTCTTAAATCCCCATTATGGCCTGCTTCATCTGGCGCTTCAACATGCACAAAAACAAAATCATTATATTTTAAAGAATTAATCGCTGCTTTTGCCTTGCCTTCATAGTCTGTATCATAATATCCTGTAGCACCAGGAACATTAATAACATTAAGGCCCAATATTCTTCCTAAGCCTTTAATTAAATCTACAGCGGAAATAACGCTTCCATCTAAGCCATATTTATTTTTGAATGTCGGCATACTCGGCTTTTGACCCTGCCCCCATAACCAAATCATATTGCCCGGATTTTCTTTAAGATCAAGCCTCACTAAATTAATTTCATGCTTCTCAAGAATCTTGCGAGAATCTTCCATCAGCTTAATAATAAAGTCAGCATTACCTGCTTTGGGAAAATTTTTAGAAATGCTCTGTCCGGTAATATCATGTGGAGGCCGGCAAAGCAAATCTTGTAATTTATCCTTAGCGCCATTTTTTACCACCATTAGATGCCGATAGCTGATTCCCGGATAAAACTTAATCTTGTCAGAACCAAGTTTTTCATCAACGAACCTTATTAATATCTCTGACTCTTTAGAACTAATATGCCCAGAACTATAATCCACAAGTGTATCATTAGTAGCCGTGATTAAATTAC
>JACROS010000052.1:0-29923 GCA_016214325.1 Candidatus Omnitrophota bacterium
ATAATTAATTGGTTTGCTGGCTTATTGCTTGGTTTTGATATAAGGGATTATGATAGCGGGTTCATTGTTCTTAAAAAATCAGTTTTTAATAAAGTTTATTTTCCAAGCCATGGGTATGGAGATTATTTTATTGAATTTATTTATAAATGTAAAAAGGCAGGTTTTAAAATAAAAGAAATTCCATATGTTTTTACAGATAGAGAGCTGGGTAAATCCAAAACGCAGGCTTCTTTGTTGGGTTTTTTTAAGCTTGGTTTTGGTTATATAAAAAGAATTGTTGCTATAAGATTTGCTAAATAGTTTCTTAGAAAGGAATTTGTTATGGCAGAATTTATTAAATCAAGAAAAGGAACGTTAATTGCGGTTATTTTACCTCGTAAGCTAGAAACCAAGGGAGTTACTTTCTTTACTCCTCCTGATTTTTCCCAGCAAGTTGGTTTATTATGTCATGAAAAGGGAGCTGAAGTAAAACCGCATGTGCATAAAATAGTGCATCGTAAGGTTGCAATTACCCAGGAAGTTCTGCATGTTAAAAAAGGAAAGATTGCTGTATATTTGTATGATGAAAATAGAACGCTTGTTGCAACCAGGATTTTAAAAAGTGGTGATACCATATTGTTGGCAAATGCCGGACATGGAATCAAGGTTTTAGAGGATAGTTTGATGCTGGAGGTTAAGCAAGGCCCTTATGCTGGGGTTGACGACAAGGAATACATTGAGAAAAGGAAGAAACATAAATGATACCTGTAAATCAACCGTATCTCGGTGAAGAAGAATTAAAGAATGTTGTGCAGTGTTTAAAAAGCGGATGGATTTCTTCAAAAGGTGAATTTATAAAACATTTTGAAGAAGAGTTTGCTGCATTTTGCGGAATGAAATACGGGGTTTCTGTAACTAGCGGCACCACCGCGCTTCATCTTGCACTTCTATCTTTAGGTATCAAAGAAGGCGACGAAGTAATCTTACCAACATTTACTATGGTTGCCTCAGCTTATGCTGTATTGTATACGGGAGCGAAACCTGTTTTTGTGGATAGTGAAGAACGAACCTGGAACATGGATTGTGCAAAGATTGAAGAATTGATTACCAAGCGCACGAAAGCAATTATGCCTGTGCATATTTATGGGCATCCGGTTGATATGGATCCGGTAATGAAACTGGCAAAGAAATATAAACTTTATGTAATTGAGGATGCTGCTGAAGCACACGGCGCTGAGTATCAAGGTAGAAAATGCGGAAGTTTTGGTGAGTTTGGCTGTTTTAGTTTTTATGCTAATAAGATTATTACAACTGGTGAAGGTGGAATGGTGGTCACCAATAATAAAAAACTTGCTGAGCGAGCAGAATTACTCAAAGATCTTTCGCATTCACCGGGAAAGCGTTTTTTGCATACTGATCTTGGGTATAATTATAGAATGACAAATATGCAAGCAGCAGTTGGGTTGGGCCAGATGCACAAGATTAAATCTTTTATTAGTAAAAAGCGTCAAATGGCAAGCTTGTATTCTAAAGAATTAGAAGGAGTAGCAGGGGTTCGTATTCCTATAGAAGAGAATTGGGCAAAGAGCGTATATTGGATGTATTCAGTTTTAATTGAAGACAGCTTTGGTTTAACAAGAGATCAGTTCCGTAATAAAATGTATTCTTTGGGTATTGAAACGCGTACTTTCTTTGTTCCTATGCATCAACAACCGGTTATTCGTAAGCTTTGCCCGGAAGCTAATAAAAAGAAATATCCTGTTGCTGATTCTATCGCTGAAACAGGGCTTTATTTACCTTCCGGTTTAGCCATAACAAAAGATCAGATTCTTAAAGTTTGTAAGGCTGTTAAAACAATAAAGAAAGCTGTCTAAAATTATGTTATTTAATGATTATAAAAAGAGTTTTATTGTAGCACACCTTTGTTTTTTATTGTCTTTGTGCGCAGTATATTTTATGCCTACCATAGCTTCATTCATCGGAGATAGCGTTCTGCCGCCAATGAATAAGTACCTGCGTTTTTATATTATATTTATTTTTACCCTTGTATTTATTTTTTATATTTTAGATTTGTATTATTGCAACAAGATTAAGTTATTTGAATCAGGTAAAAGTATTTTGTCAGGTTATTTTTGGGCTAGCACTGTTTCTGTGATGGTTTTCTTGTGTTCTTCGTATGCTTTACTTTCTAGTGATTTATTTGAGTATTCTTTGCGTGCAAGAATGCTTAGTTTATATGATTTAAACCCATACTTATCAATTCCGGCAAAGATTAAGAATGATTTTTTTTATCCAATGTTATTCTGGAAGAAAACCCCAGAATGTTACGGCCCATTATGGGTTAAGATTGGTCAATTGCATTCTGTATTTTTTAAGAATAGCATGTTTTTAACTTCTTTTATGCATAAGGCTGTGCTCTTGGTTTTCTTAGGATTAAGCTCGCTTTCGTTTTATAAGTTGGCATATCAGCTAAAGATTAAAAACTCTAGATTGTTAACCGTAGCCTTTTTTATGAATCCTTTAGTTATTGTTTCTACTATTGTTGATGGGCATAACGAGATTGCTATGACATTTTTTATTTTGTCTGCTAGTTTATTTCTTTTGCGCTCACGGTATGTTTTGTCTTTATTCTTTCTAGCATTAGCTATACAGGTTAAGTTTGTTTATGTTTTAATTGTGCCTTTTTTTATTTTGTATATATTAAAAGATGCTTCTAAAAAGATATTAATTCGTTTTGTAGATATTTTTGCTGCAGCGATATTTTCATTTATTGCTGTTTTATTTTTGTGGTTGCCTTTTGGTAAAGAAAGCGTTATTGCGATAATCCGTTACTATAAGGAACTTAGTTTAAATTTTTGGTTTGATTCTATTCCTTTTGCTGTTTATTTTATCCTAGATAAAATAGGGATTGTTGTTGATAAATATAATATTGCAACATTTTTCTCTATTGTTTTTGCTTTAATTTATGTCTGTTTGCTGGTTAACTTTGTAAAAAGAATTAAGCAGGATCAGAAAATATTTTTTACAACAGTTAGCCTAATTTTACTGGCCTTGTTTATTACTAATTCTACTCCGTTTCAGGCGTGGTATTTGCTTTGGGTGATTCCTTTTATTTTACTGTCCGGCATAAAAACAAGGTTTTTGTTAGTGTTGCTTTTATCATATTTCTTTATTCTAACTTTTTGGAAAAGGATGTCTGTTTTATTTTTACCTATGATTGTTTCATATGTATTATTGCAGTTTTATTCGGATAAATTTGTAAGATTTAGAAGGTTCTTATATTCACTAGAGGAATAAAATATGCACCTGTCGATAATTGTACCTGCTTATAATGAGGAAAAGAGGCTAGGGGAGACTTTAAGCAGAATTAACGATTACTTAATAAATAAAGATTATGATTTTGAAGTTATTGTTGTTGATGATGGCAGTAAAGATGCAACCGTTGTAGTTGCAGAAAAAAGCAGTTTGTTTAAGGGTGGAAAGTTAAGTATTTTAAAAAATGTGTCAAACACAGGAAAAGGTTTTTCTGTTAGGCGGGGGATTTTGAATAGTAAAGGTGACTTTATTTTATTTAGTGACGCTGATCTTTCTACTCCTATTCAAGAGCTGGATAAATTAACAAGCTGTATACAAAATGGTTTTGATTTTGTTATTGGTTCGCGGAGCTTAGGTGATTCAGATGTGAAGGTGCGCCAGCCATGGCTTAGAGAGCGCATGGGGAAGGTTTTCAATTATCTGGTGAAAATCTTGTTGGTTCCGGGTTTTAGTGATACCCAGTGTGGTTTTAAGCTGCTAAGGAGAGAAGCTGCTCAGAAAATAGCGTCTTTGTCAAAGATTGATGGATTTTGTTTTGATGTCGAAATGCTTTATTTGGCAAAAAAGCTTAATTATCAAGTAAAAGAGGTTGGTGTAATTTGGTTAAATTCTGTTCAAAGTAAGGTCAAGGTTTTGGGCAGTTCCTTTGATATGTTTAAGGATCTTTTACGGATTAAGGCTATGCATAAATGCATTTCATAAGAAAATACCTTCCTTTAATTCTAGTTGTTCTTGTGGGATTAATTTTAAGAGCTTGGGGAATTAATTTTGGCCTGCCTTATCAGTTTCATCAGGATGAGCCGGTGGTTATTAATCACGCGCTTGGTTATGGCACAGGAGATCTGAACCCGCATTTCTTTATCATCCCTCCTTTTTCTTCTTACTTGGTTTTTTTTGGTTATGGAATTTATTTTTTAATTGGTAAATTATTTGGAATTTTTAATTCAACACAATGTTTTGCTATGCAGTTTCTTATTGATCCTACTTGGTTTTATTTAATCGCAAGAATAATCCTAGGATTAGTTCCTGGAGCTTTGAATATAGTTTTAGTGTATCTTTTATTCCGAAAGATTTTTGGAGAAAAAGGCTCATTATATGCAGCTTCTGTGGCCAGCTTTTCATTTTTGATGGTAGCTAATAGTCATTATGCTTACACTGATAATTTGCTGGTTAGTTTTATTTTGTTAGCGTATATTTTTCTTTTTAAGATAGCTGAAAGCGCTGATATAAAGAATTACATTTTTGCCGGTTTATTCATAGGCTTGGGGATAGGCACAAAATATAATGCAGGGATTTTGTTGGTAAGCCTTATTATTGCGCACATTATGGGCCAATCCGGAAGAAGAGAAAAGAACTGGTTTAATTACCGTATTATTGTCTGTTTGAGCGTTGCTGTTGCAGCTTTTGTTTTTACTAATCCGTTTGCGCTTTTGGATTGGAAATTTTTCTTATTTACACTTACGCATAAGATTCGCAGTGGATATGTCGGCTGGATGCATCATTTTACTTATTCGCTTAAAAACGGGATTGGTTCTTTATTAGTTATTGCAGGTTTGATTGGTTTTATTTCTATAGTTATAAAAGAAAGAAAGAAAGCGCTTTTGTTTTTTTCTTTTCCAGTTGTTTTTTATTTGCATCTAGCAATAAAAAGCCAGCCATATTCCAGGTATGTTTTAGCACTTGTGCCGTTTTTTGCTATTTCTTGCGGGTTTTTATTCTTTAATATTATCTTGCCAAATTGTAAGGGCAGGTTTTTGAAATTTGTTGCTATATTAGTGGCTTTAAGTGCCCTTTTTGCAACTTTATTTAAAGCCATAAAAGCTGATTTTCTTTTTGCGGGTAAAGACACAAGGCAAATTGCAGTTAACTGGATTGAAGAAAATATTCCTGTTTCTTCCAGGATTGCTATGGATCATACTTCGTTTTCTCCGCCGATTAAGCAAACTTCAGAGCAGATAAAAGAAAAATACGCTTATATAGATAATAAAAGCAAAATGGCGAAATTAAAACAAAAAAGGCTTGATTTGTTAGTTAGTGCGCTGAGGTATAATAAAACTTATAACATATATTTTCTATCTCAAAAGAGTGCTGAATTAGAGTTTCTTTCTATGCACCCAGCTGTTGATTTTGATTTAGAGCAGTTGCAAAATAAGAATATTGAATATGTAGTAGTGCATTACAATGTTTTTTATCCTGAAAAAGATGGTTTTATTGGTAGTTTAAAAGAAAATGCAAGTTTGATTGCTAGCTTTAGCCCTTATTTTGATGAAAAGATTAGGTATGCTTATGACCAGATTGATATAACTTGTTTAGCAGTAGCTGATCTTGAGCTTTATTCAAGAAAGTTTAGCGGGCCAAGCCTTGAGATTTACAGGCTTAAATAATATGGATAAGAGAAAAGACATTGGTTTTATTGGTTTATTTATAGGGATTGTTCTTATAGTTTTCTGGGACGTTGTAATTTTAAAGTCAGCTTTTCTTAAAGGTGATTATGCGCAGCAATTTTTTCCGTGGTATAAAATTTACGCAGATAGCATAAAGTCATTTCATCTTCCTTTGTGGACAAATTATGTCCAGTGTGGGTTTCCTTTATTTGCTGAAGGACAAATTGGTTCATTGTATCCTTTAAATCTTCTTATTTTCTTTTTGCTTCCTTTTAAAGCGGCTTACAATTATTCATTTTTACTGCATTTTATTCTTGCTGGTGTGTTTATTTATTTGTTTTCAAGAAGATTAAAGTCATCCTCTGAAGGAGCATTTTTAACAACGATTCTTTTTTGTTTTGGCAGTGTTTATGCTGGCTGTTTTATAAATACGTCTAGCTTGAAATCTTTGGCATATTTCCCGTTAGCTTTATTCTTATATGAGGTTTATCTAGAAAGAAGACGTATTGGCTTTATATTCATCATTGGTGTAATTGCAGGTATGCAGCTTTTATGTGGAGCAATGCAGATGACGGCTTATGCCTTGTTTTTTTATGCGGCTTATTTTCTTTATCGCGGTATTACAGAGAAGAGAAGTTTTGTTGTTTATGCCAGAGATATGGCTCTAGTATTAAGCATTTCTTTATTAATAGCATTGCCTCAGCTTTATTATACCTTTGAATTATCCAGATATTCAAATAGGCAGATAGTAAATCTTGGATTTAGTCTATGGAATTCATTTAATCCTATTTCAATAATTGGGGTGTTTTTGCCTTATTTAGGATGGATATTAGTAAAAGGTAGTATGATTTATATCAGTATTATTGGATTTTTCTTTGCGTTTCTAGGAAGTTGGGTTTTTAGAAAAGAAAAAACAGTTAGGGCATTAATTTTAATCTTTGTTTTTTCCTTGCTGTTTGCTTTAGGAAAATTTAATCCACTTTATGTTTTTGTAATTAAGTTTTTTAAGTTTTATTCATTTAGAGCTCCGTCGAGATGGTTATATTTTTCTGTTTTCTCGTTAAGTATTTTAAGCGGGCTAGGATTTACTTATTTTAATCTATATAAAGAGAAGATTCCGAAATTTATTACTAAGGTATTTTTAGGTTGTATTGTGCTTAGCCTTGGCTTTTTTTTCGCAGCAAAAGCTTTGTTTTATTTCTGGAGTACAGAGATTATTTCTGCTTTAAAAACATATACAACTAAATATATCTATGGACAAGCTCATCATCGTTATGATCTGGACACTTATTTAAATAAATCGGAGTCTTTTTATAATGAAATATTAGCTAGGCTTTCTTTTGCTAATCTTATGGTTGTTATTTCTGTAGTGATTTTAGTTTCAGCTGCGGTTTTGATTTATTTTCTAAATTCAAAAAAGGCAAAGTTGATTAAATTCTTGTGTTTTTTCTTTATTTTTACTGATTTGTTAGTTTTTAGTTACATTTCAAACGCAATTAGGAATAATCTTGCCAGCTTTAAGAATCTTTCTCAAAAACAAACCGATCTAATTTCAAGCTTAAAAAATGATAAAGAAGAATTTAGGGTTTTACCGTTTGGTAAATTTAATACTTTGCCTGCATGGGCAGTGCCAAGCCTAAATGCCTATTATGGGATTGAGAGCACGGCCTTTTATTCGCCACTTTTAAACCGTGATTATTATTTAGTTGTGCAGGATTTGGGGATTGTTGATGATTCGCTGGGTATTCTTTCCGTGAAAAAAGAAAAGCTATTTGAGAAAATTGATTTAGCAGGAGATTTAAATGTTAAGTATGTTATTTCTGACATGGAGTTAGAAAATCCTGACTTAGAGTTTTTAAAGAAAGAGAACGGAAGCTTCCTTTATCGCTTAAAGGGTTATAAGAAGCGTTTTGAGTTTATTTCTTCTTGGGGGGGTCCTAAGGCAGAAATTGAGCTTAAGAGGTATGTTCCCGGGGAGTTAAGCCTTATAGTTAGATGTGAAAGCAACGGTGTTTTTATATTCAGAGAGAAATACTACCCGGGGTGGCAGGCTATGGTTGATGGAAAAGCTGTTGAAATTAATAAATTTAATGAGATTTTTCAGTCAATTAATGTTTCTGTAGGAGAGCATAAAATAGATTTTAGATTTCAACCGGTTAATCTTAAATTGCTTATGTTAATTTCAGGTATAGTTTTTGTATCCTGTCTTTGGCTTGGTTTAAGGCGGTGTTAAAAAATGAAGAAAATCCCTGTTAATTTGCTGGCCTTTTTTCTGTTGGTGATTTTTGCTTTTTTAGCGTTTACCAGTATTTGGCCGGATAGAAAATCTCCAACCTGCGATGAATTGGCCCACCATATCCCTACGGGATATATTTTGTTAACAAAGCATGATTACAAAATGGATACTTCGCATCCGCCTTTATCCCGTTACATTGTTGCCCTGCCTTTAAAAATCGTTATGCATTTAAACGTTCCTAACGATTCTCAAGAATGGAGGAGGGCTGATCGTTCGGAGTTTGGAAAGGATTTCTTTTATAAATACAATAACCAGCCTCAAAAAATTATATTTTATAGCAGGCTTGCAATAATTCTTGTCGGGCTGTTTTGCGGGTGGATTTTATTTTACTGGACAAAGAGAGCTTACTCTCCGGAAATAGCTTTATTTGCTTTATTTTTCTATTCTTTCTGTCCGAATATTCTGGCGCATACTGCGCTTGCAACCACTGACATGGTGGCGACGTGTTTTATTTTACTTTCAGTTGCTAGTTTCTGGTTTTATTTACGAAATAACTCATTGCGTAATATTATTATTGCGGGAATTTCTTTGGGTTTAGCACAGCTTTCTAAATATACTTCGGTTTTACTTTATCTTATTTTTCTTTTAGTTTTTTCTTTGGGTTTTCTTGAGCTTGATAAAAATAGAAGAAAATTTATTTTCTGCCAGATTTTAGCAATTTTTGCTATTTCAATAATTGTGCTTTGGGCAGGATATGGTTTTGATTTTGAGCCTGTGCTTAAGAATGCGATGAGGCAAGGTGAGAAATTAGCCATTGCTCATGACATTGTGTTTAAATTATTTCCTTCTGCCAGCCTGGGGCTGATTCAGAAACTCGATTCTTTCTTATTAAATGTACCAATTCCTTTAGGAGCCCATATTTTAGGGATTTTAGGGATATTGCGTCATGGTTATGAAGGCCACGGGACATTTTTCCTGGGCAAATGGTCTGTGCAGGGTCATCCACTGTATTTTTTGGTAGCTTTCTTAATAAAGACACAAATACCAGTAATAATTTTTCTTTTGGTTGGGTTGGGTGTTTGTTTTAAAGAAAGAATTAAATTGGTTGAGAAACTGATGGTATCTGTTATTTTGGTGTTTTTTGTTACTGCTTCAATGAATAAACTGCAGCTGGGGCTGAGGTACATTTTGCCAATTTATCCTTTTTGTTTCATTCTGGCAGCAAGAAGCGTCATTTTATTTAAGAAAAAAGCCTTTCAGGAGTTTCTGTTTATTTTAATGTTTTGGTACGTTTTAATTAATCTTTTTACCTGGCCAAATTATTTGAGTTATTTTAATGAGTTTGTTGGCGGGCCAAGGAATGGTTATAAATATCTCAGGGATTCTAATATTGATTGGGGGCAGGATTTGCCAGGTTTAAAAAAATATATGAAAGATAATTTAATTTCTGATATTACGTTTTATTATTTTGGTACAGCCGAGCCATCTAGCTATGGGATTAACTTTAAAAATTTTGATTCTGATGAATTTGTTTCTCCGAGAGATAAAATTTATGCTATAAGTGTACACAGGCTTGATACGGTTGCTTGGACAAAGCGTTTTGAGCCGACAGCTAGGATTGGTTATTCAATATTTATCTATGATTTTAGAGTAAAGGTATCAGAAGAATAGAAGGTCTATAAATGAATATTTTAAAGCATTATAAAAAACTGTGGTTTTTTAATTTTAACCGTCTCAAAAATAATAATTATAAACTAATGCGCGAGTATTTTGCTGATTTGCTCATAGATGATGTTGAAAAATTTATGGTAATTAAGGAGAAGGTGGTTCTTGATGTTGGAGGGGCGCGAGGAGAATTTTGCAAGGTTTTGTCTGAAAAAAGAAATTGTCTGGCCTATAATTTGGACCCAAATCCATATGAATACGGAGCATACGATGATAAATTCATCTGGCCTCAAACAAAAGTTGGCAGCGCTGAGCAAATTCCATTTGATAGTAATAGTGTTGATTTAGTTGTTTGTCGTGGGGTGCTCGAGCATATTCCTACTGGCAAACAGCAGATTGCGCTTAATGAGATGTTTAGGGTGGCAAAAAATGGTGGTTGGTGTTATTTGGCTATTCCTCCATGGTTTAATCCTACGGCTGGCCACGGACTGAAACCTTTTCATTATCTTCCATTTAGTTGGGCTAAGGCTATGGCAGAAATATTCTATAAAAAGAAGATTCCGGCTTGTTCGTGGCAGGAAAAGAGGTTGTTTTCTATTACTTTCTCTAGAATGCTTGCAATGATTAGAAGTAGTGGTTTTGAGCTAATAGCTACCCAAGATGTTCATCTTAAGATGCATTTTCTCACCAAATTCCCAATTTTGAGGGAGTTTATGATACCTACCGTTGCATTTATCCTAAAGAAAAATAAATAGTTTTATGCTGTTTATCTGACTACTACTGACTATTAATGACTATTAGGAATAGTTGTTGACTTCATGGATAAATGTGTTATACTTTACCTAAATTGAATGACAGCTTATCTTAAATTCCCGTAAAATGAAAATAAAGCTAATTAATTTACCCCAGCCAAATTCACTTGATGATAAGCTCGACCCACCTTTGGGTCTGATGTACATCAAGTCTTTTTTAAAGAAGCATAGTATTGATTCAGAAATTATTGACCTCCCATTTATAGAGAAAAAAGATTGGAAAGATAAGATTGGATATGCCGATTTGTATGGCATGACTGTTTATTCCGCATCACTATATTTGGCAAAAGAAGTTGCCAAAATAGCCAAAGAAAATAACCCAAAAGCTAAGATTATTGTTGGAGGCCCGCATCCAACAACGCTGCAAGAGCAAGTCCTTGAAGATGAGCTTAACTTTGACATTGTGGTAATGCAAGAAGGCGAAAAAACAATGCTAGAGATAGCTGAAGGAAGGGATCTTAACGTGATTGACGGCATTGTTTATCGGTATTCACGTGAAATCTATAAAAATGTTAACAGGGGCTTGATTTCAGACCTCGATATTATTCCTTTCCCTGATAGAGAGTTGCTTGCTCAAAATAAGTATACCAGGAAAGTTTTAGGAAATTATGCAACTTCTTTGATTACCAGTCGTGGATGTGTTTTTAATTGTAGTTTTTGCTGTAAGGATGTGTTTGGCTCTAAGGTGCGCTTTAGGTCAATAAACAGTGTAATTGAAGAGGTAAAACAGGTTATTGAGCGTTTTGGTATTAAAAACTTTTTGTTTTATGATGACACCTTTGTTTTAAAGCGGGATAGGCTGTATTCTTTATGCGAGAAGCTTTCTGAGCTGGATATTATTTTTCGCTGTAATGGTAATGCTAGGCACAATACCTTTGAAGACTATCAAATGCTGTATGATGCTGGATGTAGAGAAATTGCATTTGGAATTGAAACTGGCTCGCAAAGAATTTTAAATATAATTAACAAAGGGGTTACTGTTGAGCAAAATAGAAAAGCAATTGTTGATGCAAAAAGAGCCGGGTTGTTGGTGAAGGCGTATTTAATGATAGGAAATCCCGGAGAAACAAAAGAAAGCGTGCAGGAAACAATAAAATTTGTTAAAGAAACCGACCCGGATCAATTTACGCTTTTTACCTTTGTGCCTTTGCCGGGTTCTGATATCTGGAAGAATCCAGAAAAATACAAAATAAAAATAATCAACAGAGATTTTAAGGAATATTTTAATATCGCCGGAGATAATGACGGAGGAGCGGTTATTGAAACAGAAGAGTTGGGAGCGGATGACATTAGAGGCTTGCGAGAAGAACTCTTAGGTTTTCTAAAATTAAAGGGCCAACGTGGCCGCTTACAGGATTATTATACTAAGCTATGAATAAAATAGAGGAGCAGGATATGGAAATTAAAGAGAATGCAGTTTACACTACGCAAGAAGCACAGAGATTGTTAAAAGTTAGCCCAAGCACTACTATGCGTTTGATTAAAAAAGGAATAATCCGGACGGCCAAAGTGGGAAAGCAGTATCGGATTATGGGTAAAGAACTTTTGAGGATATTGTCTCCGGAGCTAGAAGATAAAGTGGGGAGAATTTATAATAAAGGTAGAAGGTGGCTTCATAAAGGAATTGATGTTTAGTTTATTTGGGAGAGTGAATTGAGAGAATTCATAATAGGGAAGAGAAAAATAGGTCCAGATTATAAACCTTTTGTGATTCCTGAGATTGGTATAAACCATGAGGGTGATATCAAAAAGGCATATAAAATGGTTGATGATGCATTTGCTGTTGGGAGTGAATGCGTTAAATTTCAATGTCATATTATTGAAGATGAGATGATCCCTAATAATGTTATACCGGGTAATGCTTCAGAAAGTATTTGGGATATTATGAAAAGGTGCCAATTAACTGAGCAGGAGGAACGTTCTTTGAAGAAATATGTAGAAGATAAGGGGATGTTATATCTTTCTACTCCTTTTTCAAGGGGGGCTGCTGATCGCTTGCAAAAGATGGGGGTTCAGGCATATAAAATTGGTTCTGGTGAATGTAATAATTATCCTTTAATTGAACATATTGCAGGATTTGGAAAACCTGTTATTTTGAGCACAGGAATGAATGATATCGCTTCTGTGGCCAAAGCAGTAAAGATTTTTTTAAAGAAAAGTGTTCCTTTTGCTTTAATGCATTGTACTTCGATGTATCCAACTCCTTATTGTAAAGTGAGGTTAGGCGCATTGAATGATTTAGCTAATAATTTTCCAGGAGTTGTTTTAGGGTTGAGCGACCATTCTTTGGGTAATTATACATGTTTTGCTGCAGTAGCATTGGGTGCGTCTATACTTGAAAAACATTATGTTTCTGATAGAAGCTGGCCCGGGCCGGATGTTCTAATCTCTATTGATCCTCGTGAGTTGAGAGAATTAATTCAAGGGAGCGAAGCTATTCATAATGCCCTAGGAGGAAAGAAGGATATTCTGTGTGAAGAAAAGCCAACTATAGATTTTGCTTATGCTTGTGTTGTTGCGATTAAAGACATAAAAAGAGGAAGCAAATTTACTTATGATAATATTTGGGTTAAAAGGCCGGGAACTGGAGAAATTAAAGCAGAATTCTTTGAATCTTTGCTAAATAAATGTGCTAAGACCGACATTAAAAAGGATGATCAGGTGAAATGGGAGAATGTTGATGGGCAAGAAAATACTTTTTTTAACTAGCACTAGAGCTGATTTTGGGAAACTTAAGCCTTTAATGAATGCGCTTGAGAAGGAGAGCGGTTTTGAGGTGTTTGTTTTTGTAACTGGAATGCATATGTTTCCAAAATACGGGAATACCGGAGATGAGGTGGCAAAATGCGGTTTTAAAAATATATTTTATTTCATTAATCAGAAGCCTGGTGATTCTATGGATACTATTTTGGCTAATACTGTTGAGGGTTTGGGTAATTATATGAGTTTAAATAAGCCTGATATAATTATAGTGCACGGGGATAGAGCGGAGGCCTTGGCAGGAGCAATCTCTGGAGCCCTGAATAACTTTTTAGTTGCTCATATTGAAGGTGGAGAGGTGTCTGGTACGATTGACGAATCAATACGACATTCAGTTTCAAAATTGGCACATATTCATTTTGTGGCAAATACTGAGGCCAGGAATAGGTTGATTCGCATGGGAGAAGATAAAAAGAATATTTATGTAACAGGATCTCCGGATATTGATTTAATGCTTTCAAACAAACTTCCTTCTTTAGAAGAAGTAAAGAGATATTACGAAATAAGCTTTGATAAATATGCTTTATTTGTCTATCATCCAGTGACAACAAACTTGCATAATTTACTTCAGCATGTTAAGGCTATAATGGCTGGTGTATGTAAGTCGGGAAAGAATTTTGTTGTAATATACCCGAATAATGATCCTGGTGCCGATATAATTATTGAAGAATTGGAATTAGCCAGAAGAGATCAGCATTTTAGAATTTTTCCTTGTTTGCGTTTTGAGTATTTTCTTACGCTTCTTAGAAATTGCGAGTTTATAATTGGTAATTCTAGCGCTGGCATAAGAGAGGCCCCAATATACTCTATCCCAAGCATTAATATTGGATCTCGTCAGAAGAATAGGTATTCTTATAAAACAATAATTAATGTAAATGAGTCCGCTCAGGAAATTCTTGATGCTATAAAAAGGGCGGGTAAAATAAAGGGAATTCCTTCTAATCACTTTGGAGACGGAAATAGTGTTGTTAAATTTGTTAAGGTAATGAAGAGCGGGCAGATTTGGAAAACTAGGGTGCAAAAGTATTTCGTAGATAATTATGTATAAAGATAAGAAAATCTTAGCATTAATTCCGGCAAGAGGCGGGAGTAAAAGATTGCCGGGTAAAAACATTAAGCCTATTTGTGGTAAGCCCTTAATAGCATGGAGCATTGAACAAGCGCTTAAAAGTGAATTGATTGATAAAGTTGTTGTTAGTACTGACGATAAAAATATTGCGGATGTTAGCAGGCGTTTTGGGGCCAATGTGCCATTCTTAAGGCCAGAAGAGTTATCAACAGATACTGCAACTTCTGTTGATGTTGCTTTGCATGCCTATGAATTTATGTCTAAGCAAGGTGAAAATTTTGAATATATTGCTTTGCTTGAACCAACTTCTCCATTAAGAAAGAATGGCGATATTGATCAAGGCATAAGAAATCTGCTTGATCAAAAGCATTATGATTGTCTTGTTTCTGCAGGTTTGATTCATCTCGAGCATCCTGATATGGCACAGAGGATTGAAAATAATTTATTAGTACCTTATCTGCCTAGAACTGTTTTATTAGAAAAGAGCGGGGAGAAGGCATATTTTCCATATGGAGTGATTTATTTGATAAAGGCTAGTTATCTGTATAAAGAGAGGACTTTTTTTCAAAAAGAATCAATTCCATTGTTGATTGAACGCTGGCAGGGTTTCGAAGTTGATGATGAGTTGGATTTTTTTATTATTGAACACTTGATGAATATGTATCTTTGCGGAGGTTAAAATGGGAAGTTTAGCATGGCGTTTTGATGAGCGTGAATATAATTATGTTAAAGAGGTGCTTGATTCTGGATTTGCCAGCGGCACTACTGGAAATATGAATTCAAGATTAGAGCACGCCTTTTCTAAGAAGTTTGGACTTAACTATGCGGTTACGTTTAATTCTGGAACTACTACTTTACATGCGGCTCTAGTTGCTTTGGGGGTTGGTTATGATGATGAGGTAATTATTCCTGCTTTGACTGTAGCAATGTGCATGAATGCTGTTCTTTATTGCAATGCAATTCCTGTATTTGCAGATATTGATCCTGATACATTTTTGATGGATCCGAAAGATTTAAGAAAGAAAATTACAAAGAAAACTAAGGCAATTATGCCTGTACATCTTTATGGGCAAGTGTGTGATATGACTGAAATAATGAAAATCGCTGAAGAATTTGGTTTAAAAGTTGTAGAAGATTGTGCTCAATGTTACTTGGGAACGCATAAGGGGAAAATTGGTGGAACTTTCGGTGATGTTGGAAGCTGGAGTTTTGAGAATTCAAAACATTTAACTACCGGAGATGGTGGTATTATCGCTTGTAATAACGAAAACATTGCCGAGAAAATTAGAAAATTAAATACTTGTGGTTTTCGCAATGCCACTGCAAAAAGCGGGAAGGTCCGTATTGATAAGGATATATTTCAGAATCCTTCTTATAAGCGTCATGATACATTTGCGTTTATGTATAGGATGCCTGAGGTTGCTGCAGCATTGGGATTAGCGCAAATAGAAAAACTTGATTGGTTTGTTGAAAAGAGAAAAAAAATGGCTGTTCTCTATAAGCAGGTGATCGAGAATACTAAATGCAGCTGGCTGAAGCCGCAAAACACACCAACTGGGGATATTAATTCATACTATACTTTTGCTGCTAGGTTTGTAAATAACGATATTAAGTGGGAAGATTTAAGAAAGAAACATGTTGAATATGGAGGTGATGGCATTTATGCTGCTTGGGCTCTCACCTATAAAGAGGATTCAATACCGGATATTAAAAGGTTTTTAAAATCAATTAAGCTGGATAATAGAATTAATACTAATGATGGCCTGTGTCCGAATGCAGAATTAGTTCAGCCGCAGTTAATGCAGTTTACCACTAACCAGAAAGATGATGCTGAGATGCATCTGCAGGCAGATGCGCTGTTCAAGGCAATTAAATACTTTTCTTAATTAAAAAATATAAAATGCGTAATGTTAGGATTATACCAAGATTGGATATAAAAGGGCCGAACGTTATAAAGGGCATACAGTTGGAAGGCTTAAGGATAGTCGGTAAACCTTATGATCTGGCCCGCAGATATTATAACGAAGGGGCGGATGAGTTAATTTATATGGATGTTGTAGCGAGTCTTTATAATAGAAATAATCTTGCGCATATTGTTGAAGAGACTACCGAAAAAGACGTTTTTATTCCGATAACTGTCGGAGGCGGCTTGCGAACGATTGAGGATATTAACAATATTCTGCGCTCAGGGGCTGATAAAGTGGCTATAAATACTGCGGCTGTAAAAGACCCTGGTTTTTTAAAATTAGCAGTAGAAACATTTGGTTCGTCAACAATTGTTTTGTCAGTGGAAGCAAAGAAGATTTTTCCAGGCAAATGGGAGGCTTATGTTGATAATGGCAGGCAACGTACTGGATTAGATGTTGTTGAATGGGTTAAGAAAGCAGAAAGCTTAGGTGTAGGAGAAATTTTGGTAACTTCAGTTGATAATGAAGGAACACGTCAAGGTTATGACATTGATTTGATTAATGTTGTTTCAGAAGTTGTGTCTGTTCCAGTTATAGCTTCTGGAGGTGTTGGTAATGTTAAGCACATGGAGAAATGCATGCTTAATAAACGGGTTGATGGTATGGCGGTAGCAAGCATATTGCATTATGGTGATAGTAAGGTAGGCGAGCTTAAGTCAGAACTTTTGAAGGTTTTCGGGCAAAGGATAAAACATGGTGCTTGGGATGATGTTGAAATTGGCCAGGAGACATTTGATTGTGAAGTATCAATAGTTGATTACAATTGCGGGAATCTGCGAAGCGTAAAGAATGCTTTTAAACAGTTTGGCGCAAGGCCGAAATTAATTAATACCATAGAAGAAATTCTAAATGCTGAATTTTTGGTTTTACCGGGAGTCGGAGCCTTTGAGACAGGGATGAAAAATTTAAAAGCTAAAGGTCTTGATCGGGCAATATTAGAATATGCTAGGCAAGGGAAGCCTTTGCTTGGGATATGTTTAGGTATGCAGCTTTTAATGGAAAAAAGCTATGAATTTGGCACATATGACGGATTGGGTATTATTGCTGGAGATGTGGTTAAATTTGACCTGAAACAGGATTTGATTAAAGATGGGTATAAGGTTCCTCATGTTGGGTGGAATAGCATATCCCAGGCTAAAGGCTGGGAAGGTTCAATTTTAGCATCTTTGCCTAATAATTGTGATACTTACTTCGTGCACTCTTATTTTGTGCGGCCGGATAATAAAGAAGATATTCTTGCAACGACAAATTATTTTGGAAACATTTTTTGTTCTGCTATTCAGAGAGATAATATTTTTGGGTGTCAGTTTCATCCTGAGAAAAGTGGGAAAGCAGGCTTATTAATTTTAAAAGAATTCTTAAAGATAAGTAATAAAAGGGAGGTTGTCAATGTCTAATGAGGTCTTAGAGGTGAAGTATGGATTACCGAAAGAAGTTGTTTACTGTAAAAGATGTGTGCTTTCAAATCAGAATCCTAATTCTACTAGAGAACTTAGTTATTCTCCGGACAGTAAGAAAGAATCTACATGGGTTGATGGAGATGGAATTTGTGATGCGTGTAAATACGCTGATATGAAGGAGCAATATATAAATTGGGAAGAGCGCAAAAAGATGCTCCAGGAGTTGTGTGATAAACACAGAAGTAAAGATGGCAGCTATGATTGTATTGTTCCCGGAAGTGGCGGTAAAGATAGCAGGTTTGTTTCTCATCTTTTAAAATATAAATATGGTATGAATCCTCTTACAGTAACCTGGCCTCCGAATATGTACACCGATATCGGAAGAGAAAATTTTGAGTCTTGGGTTAGGGATCATGATAATATTTCTTTAAAGCCTAATCAGGCTACGCATCGGCTTCTGACCCGTTTTGCTTTTGAAAAGCTTGTGCATCCGTTTCAGCCGTTTATTATCGGACAAAAACTTATTGCGCCGAAAATTGCCATTAAATATAAAATCCCTTTAATTTTTTATGGAGAAACATTGACTGAATACGGAGTAAGGATGAAGGATGATATTAACCTTAGGCCTTCTATGCCGCTTCATTATTATTGCGGCGAACATGATTTTGATAACATTTTCTTGGGAGGAGTATCGGTACGTGAGTTAATTGAAAAACATGGGGTTGATAGGCGAGATTTAAATCAGTACCTTCCGATTACTCCTGATGAGGTAAAAGCATTTCCTCTAGAGTACCATTTTATCGGATATTATTATAAATATCATCCACATGATGTTTATTATTATGCTGTTAATGAAACAAGGTTTAAGCCAAATCCTGAGAGGACAGAAGGAACTTATTCTAAGTACGCCAGTCTTGATGATCGCATTGACGGTTTTCATTATTACACAGCTTTTATTAAGTTTGGTTTGGGACGAGCTACCTTTGACGCAGCCTTGGAAGCGCGGAATAAAATAATTACACGTGAAGAAGCGGTGAGCTTAGTTAGAAAGTTTGATGGAGAGTTTCCGAAGAGATATTTTAAAGATGTTTTAGAGTATATGGGAATTAGTGAAGAACGCTTTTGGCAGGTGATAGATAATGCAAGAAGTCCCCATATGTGGAAAAAGGAAAATGGGCAGTGGAAACTTCGTCATCAGGTAAGTTAGGAGATACTATGAGAAAAGATAAGGGCAGGGTTTTATTTCTTTATCCTGTTACTGAAGGTGACGGTGGTATTCCTAATGGAATGGCGCTATTGTCTGGAACCTTAAAGAATTCAGGCTTTGAAACAGCATGTTTTGATACAACTTTTTTGTATTCTCCTCCGAAAACCCATCTTTATCGACAAAAGCACGGAGGTATTATGGCTGCGGATCATCAAAGGTTCTGGGGGGAATGGGATCCGTCAATACCTGGAACAATTCCAAGATTATTTTTAGATAAAATAAAGAAATTTGAACCTGATTTGATTGCTGTTTCAATAGTGGATGTTTATTATAATTAAGCAATTTCTCTTATTACAGAAATTAAAAAAACAGTAAATATCCCGGTCGTAGCCGGAGGAGTCACAGTGTCTATGTGCCCGGATATGGTAATTAAGAATGATTGCATTGATATAATTTGTATTGGTGAAGGAGAAGATCCTATCGTTGAGCTGGCAGAGGCAATTGTCCTTAAGAAAAATTATAATAATATTAAGAATCTTTGGATAAAAAATGGCTCAGAAATAATAAAGAACCCCCTCAGAGAATTAAGAAACATGGATACTCTTGCTTTTCAAGATTGGTCAATTTTTGATGAAAGGCATTATTACAAGCCGTATTGCGGTTCATTTTATCGTACTGGATTCTTTGAGTTGGCAAGAGGTTGCCATTTTAATTGTTCTTTTTGCTGCACTGCGAGCTATAGAAATTTGTTTCATGGATTGGGTAAATTTGTAAGGACAAGGAGTATTGATAAAGCTTTTGATGAAATTGAATATGTTCGGGATAATTATAACCTCGAATTGATCTTTTTTATTGATGATAACTTTCTTGGAATGCCAAAGGAGCGGTTTGACTATTTTTGCCAACAGTATATTGGCATAGAACATGGTGATGAGAGCTTAAGAAAGAAAATGAACCGCCATATGAGCAATGACAATCTTAAGCGCGCAATTGATATTGTGCATAAATATGAGATCAGATCAACAGCTAATATTATTATTGGGATGCCTTATGAAGAGGAAACGATGTTTAAAGAAACAATAAAATTACTTCAGGAAATTAAGCCCAAGAGTATTTCAATAAATTATTTTCAGCCTTATCGAGGAACCTTGATGCGCGAGCAAGCAGTTAAATTAGGGTATATCTCTGAGGATCACATTATTACAGATTCAAATGTGTCAATAGATATGCCTTTATTTAGGAAAGACAGGCAGGTTCATTTTTATGAGAATTTTAGGAGATATGTTGATGGAGAGCTTGGGTTTAAAGATTCGGGTAGCGGAAATTAAATTTTTATGATTGATATAAAGTTTTTTCAAGATGTTTTCAATATTAAACAGGAGATTTTGGCCGATAAGAATAATTTATCTTATGATGAATTATTCTTTAAATTTGAGTCTTTAAGAAATAGAAAGCCGTTTGTTTTTAATATTGAAACAACAAATGTTTGCAATATGGATTGTGTTATGTGCCCTCGGCCTAAGCTTATGCGCAGGAAAATACAGCACATGGATATGGGCTTGTTTGAGAAGGTTGTGAAACAGATTAAACCTCATAGCGATGCTGAATTAAGAAGTTTCTGGGATTTTGTGGTTGAGAAATATGGGGTGTTAGCTAACCATAGAAACGAGAATGCTTTTTATTTTTACACGGTAGTAAAATCGCTTACCTTACATGGATTTGGGGAGCCTTTGCTTGATCCTTATATGGATAAAAGGATTTCTTTGTGCTCTGAGCTCGGTATTCCAACGTATTTTTCTTGTGTTCCAGCAAATATCAGTGTCGAGAAAGTTTGGGATATAATCAAAGCTGGATTAGGAACAATTAAATTTAGCATAGATTCTCTTACTGATAGCGGGCAAAAAAAAGTCAGAGGAAAGAATAACAATTTTATTGAGTCATATGATAAGATTTGCGAGTTAATTAAATTAAAATCAAAAGATAAGTCAGTTAAAACAGAGTTTGTGGTAACGATGGTGGCTTTGTCTGATACTCAGGAAGACAGAAAAATGTATTCAGATTTTATGAAACTTTGGCATGAAAAACCTGTTTTTGCTTATATTAAGAGCCAGGATAATCGTTGGTTTCATGAAGATGATGAGGACCTTGAATGTAAATCTCATTATGAATCTCAATATTGCGAGTTTCCATGGTTATCATTGACTGTGATGGCGGATGGGACTGTTGTACCGTGCAGCCAGGATTATAATTGCGAAATGTCTATGGGAAATGCAGGTTCTCAAACTTTGGAAGAAGTTTGGAATAGTGCTAAGTTTGACCAGTTGCGCAAGTTACATATTAAAGGCCTAGACGCAGGAGACTGGAAGTGTTATGGGCGTTGTGATATTAAGACGCTTAATAAGAGGCTTGGGTCTGGTGAACAAGGAATATTATCTAGATGAATGGAATCGTAGTAGTTGATGATATTAGGTTCTTAGAGAGAAATTTATCTCAAGTTAAGAAGATTATTAAGGAAACCGGCTTTAGTGCTTTCCCTCTTTCTGATCCGGCGTATTATTTTCTAAGAGCTCATGGTGTTGATTGCCTAAGCTATCATGATTTTGAAGTTGAGGGAATGTACTCTGGAGTTTATCAATTATCAAATCATTGGGGAAGAAAGTGGTATATAAATAACCAACATGATTTTACAAAAATATATGATTTTTCTTTGGGTTATCTTTATGAATGGGTAATGATTCATTTCTTTGTGCATATGTTGCGTGTTTATTTATCTTTGAAATATTTCTTAGAAAAGTTTTCTCCTGAAAAGATAGTTGTTATTAGTGCAGAGAATGTTGAATTGAAGGATAATATTTCTGCATGGAAACATATTGACGTTACTATGCTTCCTGAGTTGTTGAATTTATGTTGTAAAACATTAAAATTAAATTCAGAGATTCGTGTTGTTAAGCTTGTTGAACAGCCAAAAAAGCTTTTAAAAACCAAACTTAAGATTGCTGTAAAGTTTATAATTATATATGCTAATGGGATTCTTTCAAAAATAGCTCATTTAATTGATTCTGCTCTTGGCAAGAAAAAGAAAATATTATTTTTTGAGGGTTTTCGTCATTTTAACGGCGTTATGTTGGCTTCGGAGTTAAAACATTTTGACGTGGTGCATCTTCAGAAAACATTCGGGTTGAGCCTTTTTGGTGAATTGTATTGGAATGGTGTGCGGGTTGAGAGTTTGAATAGAGATAAAAAGGCTTTGGATTTAAGCAGTATCAATTTGGACTACTCGGGTATCAAGAATAACCTTATTGACCTTCTTGTTTTTGATGGGGTTAGTTTTGTTGATCCTGTTTGGGTTAGGCTTGAGTATTTATTCAAGGATTTTTTTCCAAAAGTAATGCTACCTGATTTATTAAGCACTGATGCAAGTTTAAAGAATATTAAACCTGATTGTGTAGTAGTTGAGAATGATAATACTTATAATGAAAAAATGGTGGTAGTGGTAGCTAAGAAGCAAGGTATTCAGACAATAGTTGTTCAAAATGGGGCAACCTGGCTAGATGGAGCATGCATGAACAAAGATCTGTCCGTGCATGATTTTTACCCTTTGATTGCAGATAGGTTTTTTGCTTATGGCCAGGTTAATTTAGATTGGTATAAAGGGATGAATGAAGATGTAGGCAAGATTATAGTAACCGGTTCTCCGAGGTTTGATGTTTATTATAAAGTACGCAAGATTAAAAGAAATAAAAAGTCAGTTTTAATAATACTTAATGATTTTGGTTTTAATGAAGGCGTTGTAACTCAAGATATGCCCATTGGGCAGATTTGTCGTCATTTGTGTGAGTTGGCAAGGGTTGCAAAATTGAATCCTGAGTTAAGCTTTGTTATAAGGCCGCATAGCAGCGAGCATCTTTGGGAAAGCATTTTAAATCAAGAATTAACTTCTGTTAAGAATTTAAAGATTTCAAATAGGCCTCCGCTAATAGAGGAGTTGCTGAATACAGATTTGGTGATTGGTTATTTGTCTACGGCTTTGATTGAGGCCTTGGTCTTAAGGATTCCCGTTATAAGCCTTGATGTGGATAATATTTGCAGTGCTTTTGCTCTCTGGGAATACGGGCTTTCTGAAAGAGTGCAGAGCTTTGATCAGTTAGATAGCGTTATAAAGAAGTATATGTATAATCAACATGCTAGAAACGAAGCGGTTAGGTCAATAGATAATAATTTGCGTTTATTTAATTTTAATGATGACGGGATGGCAATACATCGTATCGCTGTTGAGTTAAAAGATGCGTTGATAAGGCAAAATTAGTTATGTCAGAAAAGAAAAAAGAAATTGTAAAACATGTAATGGCTTATGTTCCCAGCAGGTATTTTTCGCAGTTTTTGGGTTTTTTTACCTCTTTGTTCATGAAAAGATTCCTTGGCCCGTTTTATGCTGGCATTTGGGATCTTCTTAAACTGATAATGCAGTACGTAGACTATACCGAACTCGGGTCCACTTTAGCAATTTATTATAAAGTTCCGCTTCTTTGCGGCCAAGAAAAGAAGGCAGAGGCTGATAAAGTAAAGAACGTTGTATTTGGTTTTGTTATGGGTTGTTCAATTGTTTCAGGAATAGGAATTGTATTATACGCCTTAATTTTCTTTAACAGGCTTTCAGGAGAAATGTTTTGGGGGCTTTTGGATTGTGCAGTGATAATTGTTTTAGAACGCGTGCATTCATTTTATGTGCTTCTTATGCGTGCTTATAAGGATTTTGTTGTTCTGGCAAAATCCGTTTGCTTTGATTCAATTGTGAACCTTTTATTAGTTCTTTTGATTGTAAACAAATTTAAGATTTATGGCCTTTATTGGACAATCATAATACTGACAGTTTTAAATATTCTATATATAAGACGAAATGTGGCGTATGATTTAAGATTCATCTTTGATTGGAGAAAAGTTGTTTCATATATCCAGTTTGGTTTTCCGGTCTATTTAACCTCGGTTCTGACGATGATGCTTAACAGCATTGATCGCGTTATGATCATTGGTTTTCTTGGTTTTGAACAGCTGGGTTTTTATTCAATTGCCTTAATGTCTAAGAGCTACAGCCATCAGCTTTCTACAAACTTTTCTCACGTTACTAGTCCGCATTTTATGGAAGATTTTGGCAGGCATGGAAATTCAGATAAAATAATTCGATATATTATTGACGGAACATTTACAATTTCTTGTTTAATGAGTATTGTTTTGGGGCTAATATATTTATTTTCAGGCCTGCTTGTTACCCTTGTTTTACCTTCATTTCTGCCTGGTTTGGTTTCTTTAAAGATATTTCTATTTACTAGCTATTTTGCCAGCCTTGTTTCATTTCCGACTAATTATATTGTTACCCAAAATAAGCAGAAGTTGCTGGTTTTATTTGCCGCAATTGCGCTAATTTTAAATACTGGATTAAATTTTATTTTTATCAAGCTCGGGTTTGGTATAAATGGGGTAGCAACTTCAACCGCAATATCTAGCTTTGTTTATCTTTTGATTGTTCTTGTCTATGCAATTTTGTATTTTGCTAGGCTCCGTCAAGCCGTGTTCTATTTTTTAAAGATTGTATTTCCTTGTATTTACGCCTGCTTGGTTGTTTTTCTTCTTGAAAAGTTTGTGAGTTTTAGGAGTTTAATATTTTCATCAACTGTTAAAGCAGCATTATTTTGTATAGCTAGTTTATTGATAATTTTCTTGGTTGAGAAAGAAACTAAGCTAGTCACTGTTTCGTTAAGGCATATTAAAGAGATGTTTGACAGGAAGAGATGAATAAAACAGATAGTCTTCAATATTTTGATGATATTAAAATTAGTAGGCAGTATTTTGGGGCGAGACTAATTTATTTTTTGTTAGAAGCTAGCAAGGCTTTTAAGTTATTTAGAAACATAATGGTTATTGCTATTGTTTCTATTTTTGTGTTTATTTGGTATATATTCTTAGTTTTAAGCCAGCGCCTTAATATTGGATCAGTTTTATTTTGTTTTATAATATCTGAACTTATTTTATTGTTAAGTGTAATTATTTTCTTTAGGATCAGTTTTTTATTATCATCACGCTTTTCTATGAAATTGCATGTTGGAATGCGAGATGCAGCGTTGTTTTTTTGTCCTTTAATATGTTTTTCCTTAGGGTTTTTTGTAAGTGACATAGTAGTTTTATTTATTTTCTTTTTTTCTGAATTGGTCTTGTTGGCTTACTATGAAAAGATTGTAGCAGGTAAAAAACAGCATGATTTGGATATTCCTAGAATTCTTAATGCTGACGAGCCTATAGATGCAGCATTTCTTAATGCTAAAAATCTTAAGAAGTTTAACATTCTTGGAGAAACAAGAAATGCAGTATTGGTTGAGCAAGATTCTTTGGTTGAATTTAGGCTGAATAAGAAAGCCGACGAGTTTACCTTTGCTTTAGGACTTAGGGAAACGTTAGATAATTGTGGTAAGATAGCAAAGATTCAAGTATGTTTAGTGGATTTAAGAAATAAAAGAGAGGTATTGTTTATAAAAGTATTTAATCCTAAGAGCAACTATGATGAAAGAGGATGGCTTGACCAGAGAGTTAAGATAGATTGGACAAAAATTGATTTTGAAACTCATAAATTCATAGTTGAAGCGGAAGAAATTTCCGAGAAGAAGTTTTCTGGCTGCTATTTTTCAGAGCCTCGCATTATAAATAAAAATAGGAAGCCAAAGAAAATAATCTTTGTAGTTTTTGATGCCCTCCGCCATGATCATGTCGGTTGTTATGGTTATTCAAGAAATACCACGCCGCACATAGATGATTTCTCTGATGATGGAATTATTTTTAGAAATGCCTTTGTTCAGGGAGAATGGACGTTGACATCTTTTATGTCATTTCTTACTTCTTTATTTCCTTCTAGCCACGGGGTTTATCATCCAACGCTATATCAGAGATTATCTGAGAAGAATGTTACATTGCCTGAGATTCTTAGGAAGAACGGTTTTGTATCAAAATGTTACTTTACTCATAAGCGTTTAGTTTCAAACTTTGGTTTTGCCAGGGGTTTTGACAGTCATTTGTTTAGGCAATGCGATAAAGAGAATAAAATTGCTACCAGCGATGATGTGTTGAGCCATGCAATTGATACCCTCAGTTTTCATCGTGATGATGATTTATTCTTGATGCTGCATTTCTTTGATACACACCAGCCATGTAACCCAGCTTCACCATATACTGATTTGTATGATATGACTTATGCCAAAGAGGCGGTTAAGGATGTAAGGTCGTTTCTTTTAAAGAATGGTGCTTCTAATTTTTCTGAACGGGATGTTCTTAATTTGATTGCAAGATGTGATGCTGAAGTTGTTCGTGCTGATAAACGGTTTGGTCAGTTGATTGATTATCTTAAGTCAACAGGACAATATGAAGATGCCTTGATTATTTTTACTTCTGACCACGGAATGCCATTAAATGATCATGGTAATTTAACCGAATTAAAACTTTTGGATGAGCAGGTCAGGGTGCCTTTAATTATCAAATTTCCAGAATCTCTTATTTGGAAGAAGTTATTGAAAACTGATGAATGTTTTGTAAATGCGAATATTGATGTAGCACCGACAATCCTTGATGTTCTTAATATGGATATTCCTGAGAGTTTGCAAGGAGTAAGCTTGCTGGCAGTTTTACAAGGTGCAGAGAAATCTTGCTCAAAATATGCAATTAGTGAGTCCTTTTTTAATAATTCTTATAATGTTTCAATAAGAGATGTAAATTATCGATATAATGTTTCTTTTCCGTTTGATTTTTGTGATTTTAATGAAATAAAACTAGATTTTAGTAAAGAAGAAATTTTTAAGCTTGGTGAGTGCGGAACTGAGGTGGCAATTAATAATAAAGAAATTGATAGTGTGATACTAAATAAATACAGAGAAATTATAAAAGTGCATATTCAAAGTTCCAAGAAGAGAAAGTTGAGTAGGTAATGATTTGTGCTCATGGTGGCAAGTTAATAAATAAGATAATATCAAAAGAAGAATCAAGAGATATCCTTAAAAAGAATTATTTGAGGATTGTTGCCGGAAGGGATTTTATCTTGGATTTAGAAAAGATAGCAATCGGAGCTTATAGTCCGCTTACAGGTTTTATGAAGAAGTCCGATATCGAATCTGTAATATATAAAATGCGCCTTGCGTCCGGGTGTGTATGGACGATCCCGATTTTTCTTCCGGTTGAAGATAAAATTGCCTTGGATATTAAGAAAAATGAATTGATAATTATTTGTGAAGAAAATGGCAGGGAAGTTGGTTTATTGCGGGCAGAGGAGGTTTTTTCTTTTAATAAGCCAGCTTGGGCAAAAGAAGTTTTTGGTACAAAAAGTTTAAATCATCCAGGTGTAAAGAAGTTGTTTGATACTCATAATAAATTAATTGGAGGAGAGGTTTGGCTATTAGATAAGCCTGATTTTGAATTTGAGAAATTCAACTTAAGCCCTCAACAAACCAGAGAAATTATTCTTGAAAGGAATTGGAAAACAGTCGCTTCTTTTCAGACGCGCAATATACCTCATCGTGCTCACGAATTTCAGCAAAAACTAGCCTTGTCTATTACTGACGGAATTCTTATTCACCCGATTATTGGCTGGAAGAAGGCTGGCGATTTTCATCCTGAGCATATTATTAAGGCGTATAAAGTTTTAATTAAGAATTACTTTCCTAGAAATTCTGTTATTTTTGCCGGGCTTGCTACGGCTATGCGTTATGCTGGGCCAAGAGAAGCGGTATTTCATGCAATTATCAGAAAGAATTATGGCTGTACTCATTTTATCGTCGGTAGGGATCATGCGGGAGTGGGTGATTTTTATGGCAAATATGATGCCCATCATATTTTTGAAACACTGCCTGATTTGGGCATTAAGCCGCTTTTGTTTAGGGAGCCGTATTATTGCAATAAATGCCGTGAAATGGTTTCGGACAGGATTTGCCCTCATGGAACTAAATGGCATAATTATATCAGCGGTACAAAGATTAGGGAATTATTGTCTACCAAGAAAGACATACCAGAGTTTATGATGCGCAAGGAAGTTGTTGAGGCTATGCGCAGCGGGAAAACAAATTATTTTCTTTAATAAGGAGAAAGAATGACGAATCTATTTATTGTTTCGCAGAATTTGACAAAGAGTAATATGAAATTTCCTGAAAATACAATTTTGCGCGTTAATCTTGCTTGGCATAAAGATTTGGATAGCGTTGCCGAGATGTTGAATGAGTATGATGATCACGATATATTTCTTGATATCCCGGTTGGCAGAATAAAGCCGCCAAACCATAACCACAGGATAGATGATATAATGCATATAGTTAATAATTCTAAAAACGTGAAATATGTTGCCATTTCAAATGTTGAAGATACAAAAGAATTATCTGTTTATTGCAAAAAGTTTAACGCAAAAATAGTGCCTAAGATTGAAACGCTTAAGGGGGTAAATAATCTTTCTGATATTGTTAATGTGTTGGAGTATTCTCCTAAAATAATTATGCTTGATCATGAGGACTTGTATTCAAATTTAGTGAATTTAAGAAAAGAAGAGCAGTATCTTGATGTTATGGATCGCGTTGTTAGGACTTGCGAGCAAATGGACACAATAGTATTGCGTGTTAAGGGAATTATATTTACAAGTAATTAAAAATGAAAGACAAAAGAGAAGAGTTCTGGAAATCTCGTTCCAAATGTTACGAAAAGCTAGACTGGGCCATAAGAGGAGGATACTTGCATTCTTTTCTTGATTCTGGAGATTTTTATCATGATGACCATGTACTTGATATTGGCACAGGAACCGGAATAATTGCGCACACGATTTCTCCGCTTCGCATAATATGCTTTCTCAGGCCCATAAACAGAAAAATGATAATATAGAATTTTTGCAAATGGATGCTACCAACCTAAGGTTTAGCGAAGGATGCTTCACAAAATTAACTGCCCGTATGGTTTTTCATCATATTATTGAAAATACGCAGAAAGCCATGGATGAGTGTTTTCGTGTATTAAAAAAAGGCGGAAGAATGGTTTTTTCAGAAGGCATTCCGCCAAGTGAGCATGTGAAGGGGTTTTATACTGAGATGTTTAAGCTTAAAGAAGAAAGAATTACTTTTATGGAAGAAGATTTAGATGAGCTAATGGTTAATTCCGGTTTTAAGATCGTCAAAAAAACTATTCATTGGAACAAGAAATCAAGCATAAGGAATTGGCTAGAGAATAGCGGGTTAGACACTGCGAGGCAGGATGAAATCTTTAAAATGCATCTTGATTTAGATGAAAAAGGTAAGAAAGACTATAATATGGTTATTGAAAATGGGGATTGTTATATTGATATGAAATTTGTGATTTTGGTAGGGCAGAAATAAGATGAAAGTATTTATTGAAGCAAACGCTAAGCTGCATGAGTGTTATTTACTGGATAGGAAAATAATGGGAGTTCCTTTGATTGTCAATTCATTAAATCTTGCAGCTAACCTTCAGGCGGATGATGTATTTATATCTGCTCCTGAAGCTAAAGCGCAATGGGTATCTGATTTGGCTAGTCAGTATTTAAAAAAATTCAGAATTGTCAATAGTAAAGCTATTGAAACTTCGGATTTAGTTTTAAATGTTTGCGATGTTTATAATATCAAGAAAGCAAAAAATGAATATCTTAAGTCTGGTGCTATTAATAAAGCTTTAATCTGGAGAATAACTTCAGAAAAAGATATTAATTCTGCAGAAGATGAGTTAAGAAGGTCATTTTGGTTCCCAATCGGCCGTTTTTACATTGTTCCAATTGCAAAGTTTCTGGCAAATAAGCTTTCTGGTACCGTAGTTACGCCTAATCAAATAACGATAGTTAGTTTTTTGTCAGGAGTGTTGGCATCTGTTTTTTTACTGTTAAAATATTGGCCATTTTATATTATTTCCGGTTTCTTATATCTTTTTTCTTGGCTTTTGGATATTACTGATGGAAAGCTTGCCAGAAAAAAAGGAGCTGTTTCTTTGTTTGGGAAATGGTTTGATCCTGTGATCGGTGAGGGGCTGGATTATATCCTGCATTTTTTCATTATGCTCAGCGTTTATCTAAGGACAGGCAGTGTATTTGTTGTATTTGTGGGAATATCATT